>JAPPBX010000019.1 GCA_026702755.1 Candidatus Poribacteria bacterium
ATACCTGTCATCTCTTGATGATTACTGCCTCCTTGATAACTCTGATAAATATCAGCTTAAAATGAAGTTGAAAACCTTGTAAGTGGGAAACAAAGGGAATCAGTAGTTCTGAAAACCGAGCTGCTTTGCCAATTGTGAAATTGTGAGAAAAAGGTTGACGAAAATATTAAAATTTGGTATCATATAAACACTGATAAAGAGGAGTTCGGCTCAGTTAGCGACTGAAGCGGGTTTTAAAGAACACAATGTTTTGTTACGACTATCCACGTCCTGCTGTTACTGTTGACATCGTGGTCTGTACAAGCGAACTCTCGGATGTGCTGTTAATCCAACGCAAACACGCACCGTTTGAAGGATGCTGGGCACTGCCAGGAGGTTTCATAGAGATGGAGGAAACGCTGGAGGCAGCGGCACTACGCGAGTTGGAAGAGGAAACCGGTGTCTCCGATGTAGTATTAACCGAAGTCGGTGCTTTCGGGGCACCATTTCGTGATCCGCGGGGACGTGTAATTACGATCGCCTACGCCGCTGTTCTCGAAAAGCCTACACTAAACATCAAAGCAGGCTCCGATGCATCAGCAGCTGCGTGGTTTCCGATTGCTTTTTTTGACGAAGGCTCTCAGTTAAGATCTGCTACTGAAAAACCGAAACTCGCGTTCGACCACGGCGAGATAATCCGAAAGGCACTAAAAAAATTAAAATGAAATACTACGGCTTAACGCTGAATCTGAAAGACGACTCAGCAATTATTGAAAAGTATAAAGCATATCATCAAGATGCCTGGCCCGAAGTCCTCCGGGCACTAAAAGCAGTTGGTATCACAAAAATGAATATCTATCTGTTAGGGCACCGCTTGTTTATGGCAATGGAAACGGTCGACGATTTCGATATAGAACGCGATTTTCCACGCTACCTTGAAGAGAACCCGAAGTGTAAAGCTTGGGATGAATTGATGCGAACCTTCCAAGAACCAGTGGAAGACGCGCAGCCAGACGAATGGTGGGCACGTATGGAGACTGTCTTTGAATTATAGCGCAAAAATGAACATACCGCCTTCAATGCCCACAACTTTTCTATCAATTGGTCACTTCTGTTATGATGTCTCGCCAAATGGATATATTCTCGGTGGCTCCGCCTCGTACTCGACGCTGACCGCTCGGAACCTCGGACACCACGCCCGAGCAGTTACAGCAGTAGGGGCAAACTTTGACCGACAAAACCCACTTTTGGAGGGGATAAAAACGGTCTATCATGAATCCCCTGAGACAACAATTTTCGATAACCAATATGACGCAAAAGGGCATAGACAGCAATTTATTTTAGGGAACGCACAACAACTAAAAGGGAGCCATATTCCGGCTGAATGGCGTACCAGCGATATAGCCTATTTGTGCCCTATTGCCGATGAGGTCTCCGCTGAAGTCGTCCACTGCTTCAGTGATAAAACGCTAATAGGTGCTACACCGCAAGGTTGGCTCCGGCAATGGGATGCCAGTGGCAAAGTTGAGGCAAAACGGTGGGAAACGGCGAAAAATATCTTACCTCATATTGATGTATTAATTCTGAGTGACGAGGACCTCCGCACCTACCCGGATGAATTAGAAAAATATATCGGATTAGCCCCGATTGTTGTACTAACACAGGGGGCGCGGGGCGCGACCCTTTTCCAAAATGGCACGGAACTTCGATCAGAGGCATACTCCGTCACGGAAGTAGATCCGACAGGGGCTGGCGATGTTTTTGCGACCGCCTTCTTAATCAACTATTATCAAAACCGATCGGTACAAAAGGCATTGAATTTTGCGCACTGTGTGGCATCTTTTGCTGTGGAAGGGGTTGGCACCTCTTGTATCCCAAAACTTGCACAAGTTATGTCAAGATTAAAGATATAAATGGTTTTGACCAACAACTCGCGCCTTAGCACAAATATTTGTAGACGAGTTGTTGATCAAAGTTGTCAGGAGCCGTTAAACCAAAACTTCTTTCACTGAAAACTTTAACCATCAACTCGTGCCTTAACATTTATATCGGAGGCGAGTTGATGGTTAAGACCGAAGACTATTACCAAAGAGAGAACTATGGCAATCACCTACGACTTCATCGTATACAGTAGTAGAACATCAGCAATGAATTGGATCCTCGGAATGAAGGCTATTCAGGGGGAAGTACCGTTAGATATTGTCATACCAAACGAGCAAACGTCATCAGACCCTGAAAATCCAGAAATAGTCGGTGTTTTAACGAACGAAGGGTTAGAACGCGAGAGCACCGATGGATTGGAACTTTATTGGTATCTTAGGCAATTAAATCCAAAGAAAAATGAAACATTCGGCTACAATGAAGTAGCGATTCGCAATATTCACAACATGCTGAGCAACTTGCGAGTTAATGAAGAGATACGGGTGCAAATCACATACAACGAACGGAAAGAACCCTATCCCCAGTTCTCGTATCACATTAAGTTAATCGGTATTTTTCCGAGCCAAGATGCTGCAGGAACGACTCACAAACCAGATGAAATTCCAGATGAAATTGCTACATCTTCTCCTCCAGCTTCTCCAGAAAAGAACACACAACCTCAGGAACAAAAAGATCGCGGTCAGCCTGAGCAAACTATTTATAAAACAACGAACACTTTAGAAAAATTAATCACTTTTACGCAAAACCTTCAAAAAGAGTTGACCCAGACCCAGCAAGAACTCGCAGTAATGGTAGATAAGGTACAACGACTGGAAGACGAGCAGCAACAGTTCAACGCAGTTCAAGACCTAATTCAAGACATTCTCGATCAACTCACCCGTTTGGAAGGCTTTAACGCACGCATTAAAGGGCTTGAGGCAGGCCAAGAGCAATTTCAAGATCTTCAGGAAAGCTTGCAGAAATTCCTTACAGCACTGAATCAGCAGACCCAAACATTGCTTCACGAACAGAAAAAATAAAAATTTTAGTAGATGAATAAACCTTTTGAAAAACGCGTGAACAGACAATTTCGCTCGGCACCGGCACCAAAAAAGGAGAATCTGTTATGATGAAATTAGGGACTATGTCTCTGAATGTGAGAAATACGACTGCTACCGCTTTTGCACAAATCGTGTATGATCTCGGTTTTGATGTCATTGAGCTGCATTCAAGCGCGTTTGAATCCACCGATGCTGATTACCTACGAGACTTGAAAAAAGATTTGGCGCGAAAAGGGTTACCCTTGGGTTACATTGGTGTCAGCAACAATTTCGGACGTCCTGTTGCCGAACACCCAGAACAGATCGCACTTATCAAGCAATGGATTGACGTTGCCTCTTTTATGAGCTGCCCACTCGTTCGAGTCTTCGCTGCCTACGTTCCTGAGGACTGCGAAGATGAAGAGACTTTGTGGCCACCGATGATTGAAGCCTTCAAAGAGGTTGCTGAGTACGGACATGAAGCAGGGATCCTCGTCGGGCTTCAGAATCACAACCACAACAACGTTACACGTGATGGTGCTGCCGTTTTGCGTGCTTTGAACGGAACGGATCATCCGTATTTCACACATATTTTGGATACAGGGCAGTACGCCGGTTCACCCGGAGCAAGTGGACATCGAGGCTCTTCACACCCAGGCTACGACTGCTATGCAAGCATTGAACAGACAGCACCCTACGCCATCTATGTCCGCACCAAGTTTTATCAGATTGATAGCGGCGTGGAGGAATGGTTAGATTATCCTCGTGTTTTAGAGATCCTACGAGGGGTTGGTTATAACGGATGCCTTTCGGTTGTTTATGAAGGTGAATCTGACCCGATTGAATCAATGCGAAAGGCGAGAAGTTATCTGGAATCGTTGCTGTAAGCGTCCTACAGCATAGAGGGAGCGAAGAAATGAAAACGCGTGCTGCTGTTATGTATGAACATAACCAACCGGTCGTCGTTGAGGAACTTGAGTTAGACGAACCGAAGGCAAACGAAGTTCTCGTTCGGACTGCGGCGAGCGGTGTCTGCCATTCCGATCTATCGGTAGTTACTGGCACTATATATTACGATGCCGCTGTCGTACTTGGTCACGAAGGTGCTGGCATCATTGAACATGTTGGGAAGGATGTAACCGGTTTTCATCCCGGCGACCACGTGATTCTATCTTTCGTCAGTTATTGCGGGAGTTGTCGAATGTGCCAGATGGAGCGGGTCTGTCTCTGCGAAACTTACGACGTACCACGCGGGTTCCAATTGGACGGTACATATCGTCTTTATAACAAGTCAGGCGATGGCATCCTCCAGATGGCACGGATTGCGACAATGTCGGAATATATGGTCGTTCCACAGCAAAACCTTGTAAAGATCGACACGCATTACTCTTTAGAGAAGGCAGCACTCGTAGGTTGTGGGGTAACAACAGGCGTTGGGGCAGTACTCAATACAGCAAAGGTAGAACCCGGCAGCACCGTAGCGGTTATCGGCACCGGCGGTGTCGGTTTGAACGCAATTCAAGGTGCCGTGCTTGCACAAGCAGAACGGATTATCGCCGTTGATATAACAGAAAAGAAGCTCAATTTCGCTAAAGGTTTTGGTGCTACGGATGTCGTCAATGCCGCTGAGGGTGATCCAGTTGAGGCTGTCCGTGAGCTAACAAACGGTCTGGGTGTAGATTACGCCTTTGAGGTCATTGGGAATCCGAAGACGATTGTGCAAGCATACGATATGGTCCGACCCGCTGGGAGTGCTGTTATCGTAGGGATGGCACATCATGAATCCGAGTTTAGTATCCCGGCACAACGTTTCGTCTCAAGTGAAAAACGGTTAATCGGTTCATTCTACGGTTCATGCCAACCGCGGGTGGATATGCCAAAACTGCTCAGTCTTTACGAGGAAGGCACCTTAAAACTGGATGAACTCATCACACGGCAGTATCGCCTTGAGCAGATTAACGAGGCATTTGCAGACATGGAAGCCGGGGAAAACGCACGCGGGGTTATTCTTTTCAATTAGTCATCAGTCATCCGCAACCCAGACCGAAAACTGATATGAAGTCCATACACACCACCGTCCGAGATCAGTTTAGCCAGCATGCCGACTACTACGCGCAAAGCAGCGCACACGCCAAAGGCGACACCTTAGACGTTATCCTCGAATTTGCTGACCCTAAAGGCACAGAACGGACGCTGGACATTGCGACAGGGACGGGTTTCACAGCGTTTACGCTCGCTCCAAAGGTCTCGCACGTAGTCGCCACAGACCTGACCCCAGAAATGGTCGCGAAGGCAGCTGAGTTGGCAGAGGAACAGGCGATAGAGAATGTTGCGTTTTCGGTTGCTGCCGCGGAATCTCTGCCGTTTACCACGGCTTCGTTAGATTTAGTGACCTGTCGGATTGCACCGCATCATTTTCAAGATGTCCCGAAATTTCTGCGCGAGGTACATCGAGTTCTACGAACAGATGGACTTTTTTGCCTTGTAGACTCTGTCTCGCCTGAATCGGAAAAATTAATAGTGTGGCAGAACCGCGTAGAGGCACTCCGAGATAACTCACACGTGTACGGTCGCCCACCATCGCAGTGGGATGCGATGATTGCGGATGCCGGATTTTCCATCGAAAAGACAGCACACGTCCGAAATGCACAGATGTCGTTTCTGTGGTGGGTACGTCCAGAACAAAACCCACCGGAGTTGGTACAAGAAATTCGTGATGCGTTCTCGCAGCTCTCGCCTGATGAGGCCCGAGAGCATTACACAGTTGAACCCGCCGGCGATGATTTCTATTTTTCCTGGCCCATGTACGCCGTTAAAGCGAGGCGGATATCCTAAAATTAGAAAGTCTGGGTCAAGCGCACCATTGACAAACGCCCGATTTCGGGAGATCCAATAAATTGCTGGTGTCTACGATTCAGGAGGTTTTGGACCGTCAACGAGAGGCGCGGTCTGGGACCGACGGGTATTTCATAGCCAGCGTTTAAATCAATCGTATAATACGATTCAATATCACCGATATAAACACCCGATCTCACAGGGAAGCCTGCCACAAAACGCGTTCGGAGTCCTATGCCTAATCCGAGATCCGCGTTAAAGTATTGAATACTCGCCCCGAATTTATTTTTTGGCGCGTTGAGTGCGATGTCCCCAAGTCCTTCAACATCCTCAAAAAGGTCCTTGCTGACGAACGAATAGTTTGCCCCGAAACTCAAACTCGGATTGAGATAATAGGTAAACGACACATCCAACCCGTTGAGCGAAATGTCCCCATAGTTACGATAGGTGAGCATGACCGCGTTCGGGTCTGATGCTTGTTCTGGGGTGACCGTGCCGAACGGAATGAAAGCTGCCCCATTGTTGTCGGTACCTGCTATAAACAACCTGACCAACTCCTCAACCGGTGAACCGTCGCCGTTCCCGCCTTGTTCAGGCGCGTCAAACGCGAGCACGGCTTGGCTAAGCACTGCATTTTTCGGATCGGCTAACGCTGCTGTGATCTGTGCGCCGAGCGAGGCACTTAATGTTTCGGCATCTAAGAACACATTCGGTGTCTCAACGACCAGGGGCCCGACGAAATCGTTAATGCGTGAATGATAGACATCGACCGAGAAAGCCAACTTATTCACGAGAATCCCTTTGTATCCGACTTCATACGTTTGTGTAATCGTTGGTTTCAGCGCATCAACATCATTGACATCTTCAACGTCAATAAAGTTACCTGCCTCTGGGTCGAGCGAGCGGAGAACATTTTTGACACCGTCTACCTGTGTCGGGATGAGTGCCTCAAATCCGGCGGAGAGGTCGGTTACCAGGGATGCAGCGAGTTCTTCTAAGACAGGGGCTGGCAGTCCTTGAATCACTTGTGGTACCAACCCTTGAACCACTTCCGCCGGCAGTGCAGCAATCGCCCCGGGTTCCTGCAATGTTGGGGGCAGGAGTTGAACCACTTCCGCCGGTAGCTCAGAGACTATCCCTTGGATTGTCACCGGAGATTGGGCTTGAAGGAGGGCTGGAAGTGCCTCAGCAGTGAAGGTCTGCTTTAGGTTCGCTTCAAAAACCGGTTGAACGCCACTCAGGACAGCACTGCGCCCGACACCCCACATAACGTTGGTAAAACTCGGATCGTCAAGCGGTATGTAAACGTCCACTGGACGCGCTGCCACCGGTGAGAAGACCGAGCGAAACTCTGGTCGTCCGTTGGCACTTCTCTTAAAGGTGAACCCCGTATCGGCGTTCACGCCTTCTGCCCTTACATCAATAGCCGGACTGAAGCCTAATGCTGGTTGAAAGTTTGCCCCCAACTGAAATGCATCTTTTGCCGACAAAATATCAAGAAACAGGTTTGAAGTGGTTGGCGTATTGAAGGCACGGTTATAAGTTACTCTCAAATTATGGTCGTCGTTGGGTTGATAGGCAAGCGCGACACGTGGGGAGAGGACCATATCCTCAAGTTGATTGTGGTCATCAATTCGCCCAGCAGCAATGAACTTTAACTGCGAAAGGATTTTTGTCTCTGACTGCAAATAGACACCTATCTCATTGATATTGTCATCGTCCTCGTTGCGGCCGTTAATTGACCCTTCCGTATCCGGACGGGTCAGTAATAGATCTGCACCGTAAGTAAAGCGTTGCCGATCACCAAAGTTGTAACCGTGCTGAATTTGTCCGACATACAAATCAGAATTGTCTATGGTTGGTTGACCTGTTCGCAGAATATAGGTATCTCCTGCATTGCTACGATTCCAAAAGGCTTGTGCAAAGAGGTCTTTGTAAATGAATCGCCCTTGGAGGTAACCATAAGTCCAGTCCTTCGCTTGACCAGCACCAATACCTGTTAGTTCAATACCAGTGGCTTGTGTGAAACCACTGGCAAGAATTGTGGTCATGTCCTCACTTGGACTATAATCAACGCGAAACTCACCACTGGCTTTGTAAGTATCAAATATCGGTTCTCCAGGACCTTCAACATCTTCTTTTGCGCGCCCCTCTTCCCAATCGTTTCCTCGAAAATAATTTCCTGAAAACTTATAACCGATTGTTTCGTTGACAACGCCAGCGTGTCGCACGGAACCCATGAGTATACTCCGTTCACCGCCGCCAACGCTAATGGTCGTTCCTTGGGAGGTGAAGGGTGAGCGAGTGATGATGTGCATCACACCGTTGGCACTGTTCGGACCGTAGAGTGCCGCGCCAGGACCAGAGACGATTTCAATCTGCTCAATATCTTCGTTTATCGTCGGAATGAAGTTGTAACTATTGACCCGCAGCGAAGGCACACTCGCAATGCGATTGTCAACGAGCGACAAAAGTGAACCCGAAAAAACGTTGTTGAAGCCACGGACAACAACATACGATGCCCCAAGTCCAGCGGTCACGACATCTACCGCACGTACCGATTTTAAGTGCTCCGTAACACTTGGTGAGACTCGGTCTTTTATTTCCGAATCCCCAACAAGTGCAACGGATGCCGGTGCTTCAAGCACCTTTTCTCGACGACGCGATGCCGTAACGGAAATCTGTTCAAGTTGGATAGCCGCTGAAGAGAGTGCAACTTCTAAAGGTTTTGTTTCATCGTCAGCAAGCGCGATGTCTGACACGACTGCATCGGTATAACCGGGAGACGATGCAGTAATCGTATAGACCCCAGCAGCCAAGTCTGAAATTTCAAGTGTGCCGGTTGCATCGCTGGTCCCTGTAGCAACAGTGCTGTCCTCGGATGTGATGGTAATAGAAACATCGTTTAGTTCGTTGCCAGTTCGGGTATCCGTCACCGTAATGTTCAAAGTGGCGGCTTGCACCGACATTACAGCAACAACCAAAATAGTGAATGAAGCCAATAATAAAATACCAGATCGATTTAGTGATTCCATTATAACTATCCTTTATGTTTAGGAAATGTAGTGATCGCCGCCCCAACAGACAAAACGTAAAAAGCCGAATGATTCTGTAGGAGCGATCTCTATAGGAAACCTTCAATATCAGCAGGCGTAGGGAGTGCTGGAATTACACCAACCTTCTGCGTTGCCAATGCGCCTGCGGCATTCGCATATCGCATGATAGGATCCAGTTGATCTTTTTCAAGCGCGGTAAGATCCATATACTGCCTTAATTGTGTGAGCATGGCAGCGACGAAGGCATCTCCCGCCCCCAATGTATCCACCACGTTAACGATGAATCCATCAACAAAACCTTCAGCAAAACCGTTTGTATAATAACATCCACGCTCCCCTAATGTAACAACGAGCAATTTCACACCGAGTCCAAGGATGCGTTTAATGCCTTGTTCCAAATCTGCATCACCTGTAACAAATTCCCATTCCTCTTCTGAAATTTTGACGACATCCGCGTAGGGCATCGCCTGCCAGATCCAACGTTTAGCATCGGTGGCATTGTCCCAAAGCATCAAGCGTAGATTTGGGTCGTAGGAGAGGCGGGCACCGCCTGCTCTTGCTGACTGGATCGCGTGGAGTGTCGCTTCCCGACTCGGCAGATGGCTGAGACTAACAGAACCGTAGTGGAATAGTTCTGCTGATTGAACATAGTCAATGTTAATTTCGTTAGGAGAGAGTTGGATGTCGGCACCCGGGTGTCGATAGAAGGTGATGTCTTTCATGCCGTCGGAGCGTGTGGCGACGAACGCTAAGGTCGTCCGAGACCCTTCGCCTGAAATGAGGTAATCGGTATTAACACTGTTCTGTTGAAGCGTCTCGCGCAGGAAATCGCCGAACGCATCCGCGCCCACTTTACCAATAAATCCGGCATCCACACCGAGCTTGGCTAAGCCAACGGCAACATTGGCGGGGGCACCGCCGGGTGCTTTGACAAATCCTGGAGCTTCAGCGAGTGTCACATCAGGCGTTGTGGAAACAAAGTCTATAAGGAGTTCACCAATACATAAAGCTTTTGGCATAGAGGATTGCTCCTTCAAAACGTTGTACGCAAGTCTTGTGCTTGTCCTGTCTCTGCGGATCGGTACCCTGCATCAAAAATTTCTATGACGTGCCGCGCATGCTCCGCCGTGACAATTGTCGGTTTATCCTCGCGGATCCAATCCACAAGCTGCATAATATCCTCATAGACGTGTGATTCCTGAATATTACGATGCGGTCCCACGACGTGCGGTAACTCCCTTTTCGGTGCGTCAATCGGTTCTCCGTTAAGGGTGCTGCCTTCGATTGCGCCAGCCGTCCCGTGAATTGCCAATCCACCCTTGATCCCATGTCCTGCCGCGGCACCATAGATAAAACCGAAGAAGGCATCGCCGAAGTCAAGGAGAATAAAGGTGTTATCGTCCATATCACAAGGGAGCATCTCGCCTCGGAATTCACGTTCCTTGACGCGAACACCAGAGAACGCTGTTACACGCTTCACGGGTC
This sequence comes from Candidatus Poribacteria bacterium, assembly GCA_026702755.1. Lineage (NCBI taxonomy): Bacteria > Candidatus Poribacteria > Candidatus Poribacteria bacterium. The sequence goes on from JAPPBX010000019.1 coordinate 10,316, forward strand.
CAAGAATACCGGTCATTGTGTGCAGACCGTAGACGGTCATATCATAGAGCGGACCACCGCCCGGTTTGCGGAAGTACCATGCAGGGTTGATATTCGAGAGTAGATCGTCGCCGTGCCGAACCGATTCGTTTTCGTGATACCGTCCGAAAGCGGAACCCGTCGCTGCCCATGTCAACGTTCCGATGGCACCTTCATTGATGAGCCTGCGGATCTCTTGATGAATCGGGCGGAGCATCTGTCCGGGAGAAGCCACTAACTTCACGCCTTTACGTGCCGCCGATTCAATAAGGTCGTCCGCCTCATCAACGGTGGTTGTCATCGTCTTGTTGAAATGGGCGTGTAAACCGTGCTCAATCGCAAGTTTTCCTTGTTCATAATGCAAGCCGATGGGTGATGCGATGCTAACAGCGTCTACATGTCCGTCCGCCAAGAGTTCGTCGTAGGTCTGATATGCATACGGAACGTTGAATTTTTCAGATGCCGCTTGTGCCCTACCGGGGACCGGGTCACAGACAGCGGTTACCTCTAATCTATCTTGGACATCATCTTGGGTGAGATGCGGAAGGATGCCACGCACTGAGATACTTCCTACACCGATGACACCGATGCGTACTCTGTCATTGGTTGCCATGATATTTCCTCCAATAGTAGGGGCGAGGTAACCTCTCCCCTACGATTACCGCCACGATGTTTCGTGTTGCCACCCGACAGCGTTTTTGAGTTTATCACAATTGATAAATGATTGATGTCCCTGAAGCGTTCTGACTTTTGGAAGGAACTCAGGTTTAAAACGCTCCACCAATTCTTGAGAAGGCTCTAATGCGGACGTATCATCTGCGTTGAGAAAATAGACATCGTGCGGTGGTAGCGTGTCTCCCTTTTCCATGATTAAGCGATGCGCGCTCGCGACATCTTCACTACCTACCCAACACCAGAGCCACGGTGTCCAAGCGGTTGTCGCTTTGGCATTCTCTGCCATCTGTTTTCGTCGTTCTTCCGGACTGATACCGGCGGGACGTGTAATGTATGTTCGGATGCCGTACGCACGGGTATAACTCGCTAACAGGTCCTCGCCACAGCGTTTAGAAAAACTATAGGAATCTTCAGGGTAACAAGGGTGCTCTTCATCTATCGGCAGATAGTCTATCGGAATATGGGTTTTGCTGATCCGAAAGCCGTGTCCCAATGCGCAATTACTACCGGACATTACGACTGTTTGGACATCTGCTTCAATCGCGGCTTGCATGAGGTAGTAGGTGCCGAGCATATTCGTTTTGAAGGTCGCATCGAACGGGATGCCTCTCTCTTCAGCACCTGCACGTAAGTCTGGATGATCGACGGGCCCCGGTTGTGCCCCGAGGTGCTGGATTGCGTCCACGTCTTCAACGGCGCGCTGGCAGTCCTCAAAGCTGTTCAGGTCGCCCTGAATAAAAGGTAAGCGTGAGAATTCATCAGGCGGTGTTCTGCGTGACATTAGCACGAGTGAGTGTTCTGCTGCTAATTCTCGGATTACAAATTCGCCGAGTCTACCGCTCGCGCCGGTTATCAATACTTTCATATAGAGCCTTTCATTAATTGAGTTGACAGGTCCCGGAATGTTCTTTATTATATCTTATAGATTATCTGGAAGTTTATTCGCCAACATTATAGCAGTGCTAAGAATTTTGTCAAGTGACGCAATCTATGGAGGACAACTGTAATGTACAACGCTGACACACATTTCAAAAACTTATATGATACTGTCCCGCGGAAATACGAATTCCGAGAAACCACACGGGAAGGGCTGTTAGCATGGCAAGCCAATTTTCGTCCAGAGTTACGAGAAATCCTCGGCTTGGATAACATGGAATCCGATCTGGAAGGATACGTCCCGAAAGCGGAACAACTCGAAGTCTTGGATATGGATAGCCACTTCCGCGAAAGTTGGTATCTGTGGGTAGAGCCGACGGTGCCGTTGCCGTTTTATCTGCTTCGTCCGAAAACAGTCGAAGGCAAAGTGCCGCTAATCCTCGCACCGCACGGGCATAACCATCCGCATATTTATGCTGGTATTGCACATACGGAAACAGAGGAAGAACACATGCTGGAAGGTGAGCGCGACATCGCACGGCAGGCAGCCGTAGAGGAAGGCTACATCGCTATTGCACCGACAACGCGGGCATTCGGTGAAACGCGCACTGACGCGGATAAACAGTCGAACAATACGCACTCCTGCCGACATCAGTTGGTTCATAGTATACTCGTCGGGCGGACCCCGATCGGTGAGCGGGTGTGGGACATGTCACGCCTCATAGATTGGGCGATACAGGACTTACCGATAGATGCCGAACGTATTGCGATTACCGGTAATTCTGGCGGTGGGACGGTTTCGCTTTTTGCTGCAGCGTGTGAAACGCGCATCGCGGTTGCGGTGCCGAGTTGCTATTTCTGTACGTTTGAAGGGAGCATCGGCATGATCCGACACTGCGAATGCAACTATGTGCCGGGAGTCATGCGGCTTGGAGAGATGTACGATGTCGCAGGCTTAATCGCACCGCGTCCGTTTTGCGCAATCGCAGGACGAGATGACGGAATTTTCCCGATAGATCACGTCGAGCTGGCTTATGAGCGATTGAAAACTATCTACATGGTAGCAGGCGTTGGAGACAGGTGTGAACTTTTTATCGGTGAAGGCGGACACCGTTACTATAAAGCGGGCGCATGGCCCTTCGTACGACGATATTTTGGGGCATAAAAAATTAGCGTCAGCCTTTTTTGATTGCCCACAACGTTTTCAAGATGATTTTAATATCCAAGGCGAGCGACCAGTTCTCGATATAGTATCGGTCATAGCTGACCCGATCCTCAAGAGAGGTATTACCACGTAAACCGTTGACTTGTGCCCAGCCGGTCATACCAGATTTAACGCGCTGCCGAGCGAGGTAGTGTGGGATTGATTCACTGAAAGTATCAATCAATCCGGACATCTCAGGACGGGGTCCAACGAGACTCATATCACCTTTGAGAACGTTGAAAAACTGAGGTAGTTCGTCCAAACTCCAGCGTCTGAGAAACTTTCCAAGTGAGGTTTGCCGCGAATCATCACTTTTTGCCCAGACATGCCCAACGTCTTCTTCAGCATCGGCACGCATGGAACGGAATTTGTAGATGCGGAACGGCTTTCCCGCTCTGCCGATGCGTTCCTGCCGGAAAATCGCTTTGCCGGGTGAGGTCAGGCGGATGACAACCCCAATTGTTAGCATGAGCGGACTTAAAACGAGCAATGCGAACCCGCTAAAAACGATGTCTATAAGACGTTTGACGATACCGCGCACACCTTGCATCGGTGTCTCGCGTAATTGTAGCACAGGTATGCCATCAAAAAAGGTTATGGTCTCCCTACCGTCCCTGATAAATTCGGAGAGTTCGGGCAGTAGGTTGATTTGAACTGGCATGCCTTCGCATGCGTGGAGAATTTGCAATATCGTATCATTCGACACCGTGGGTGATACGATAAAGAGTGTATCAAGCCGATGCGTCCGTATGAGTTCGAGTATCTCCTGACTTTTTCCAAGATATGGCGCGTCCGAATCATCAGCATCTACCGTTGCATTGATTACACCCACAAACTCGTAACCACTGTTCGTCTGAGCGTTTAAAACATCAATAAACCTTTCGACGCGGGTATCATAGTTTCCGATGACTGCCAGTCGATTTACACCGACACCTTGGGCATGGATCGCCTGTCGGAAACGGTAAAGGACGAGTCGTCCGAGAAACAACCAGACGAGGCTGAAACCGGTAGCGAGGAGCATCACCCAGCGCGAGTAGGCATCGTGATGATAGATAAAAAAGAGCGCAGCTAACGTGGCAATGAGTGCGATGATGGCGGCTTTGCAGAGTGCCCAGAACGCTGAAAGTGTCGCGTTACTCTCCGGACGATAAAGCTTTAAAGCCTTCAATGTCATTAACCAGACAATCACCATCAACGGGATGAGGCGGAAATAGTCGTCAAGGGGAGGGGTGCCACCTTTGTGAAACGCGAGGACTTCAGGTGTCCACCCTGATTCAAATCGGAGCCAATACGCTACAACAATTGCGGTGGCAACGAAGCAGAGATCGAATAAAACTGTGAGCGCGATAAGCAAATGGTCGAGCGTTTTGTTGTTCATTGCTTGGCGTAAGATATGACTTACAAGCCCATATTGGAATATGGGTGTGTTCAATTTGCCTCTTGTATTACGACTGATTTTGATTGTTAAAGACTGCTCTAAAGTATGAATGAAAACTTTACCAGCGACGCATCAGCAGCCATGTTAAGTATATCAAATCCTCACTGTGCTTTCAAATTAAAAGAGTGAAGAAAACGTCCACTATAAGCATAACTTGGCGGTTAAAGCGGTTGAAAATTTTGGTGATAAATTGTGCGCAATGTGCTATGCTATCACAATAGATTTCTGTATCGCAAGTTTCGACGGGGCAAAATCGGAGGAGGGACACAATGGCGAATCAACTCAAAGTCGGAATCGTTGGAGCGCACCGCGGCAGCTCTTACGTAGCACCTTTTAAAGCAATAGCAGAAACCGATCTGACGGCAGTCTGTGACATCAATGAAGAGACGCTTCAAAGTGCTTCAGAACGCTTTGATATCCCACAACAGTTTACAGATTATACAGCAATGCTGGACGCAGTGGATCTTGTTGTGCTTGCTACACCGGAGAATCTACACGTGCCACAGTCGATCGAAGCGTTAGAAGCCGGAAAACACGTCATCAGCGAAGTAACCGCTGCCGTCAACTTAGAGGAATGCTACGACTTAGTTCGGGCGGTTCGGAAGGCATCTGCGAAGTACACAATGGCTGAAAACACGTGTTACTCCAAGCCAAACGTGCTCATCCGCAGCATGGTGGAGGCGGGCATGTTCGGCGATGTCTATTTTGGAGAGGGTGAGTATCTCCACAACATTAAGTCGCTCCATCACGATGCAGAGGGTAATCCGACATGGCGCTACTACTGGCAGGTCGGCATTAATCGGTGCAACTACGCGACGCATAGTCTCGGTCCGGTGCTTCAGTGGTTTGGTAGTCGTGTCGCGAGTGTTTGTTGCCTTGGGACTGGCACTAACACCGATCCCGAACACGCGATGGAAGATACCGTGATGATGCTTTGCAAAACAGATTGTGGTGGGCTTATTAAGATTCGGATTGATATGCTCTCGAACCGACCGGCGAATTCGTATTTCAGTTTGCAGGGAACAAAAGGGTGTTATGAGGGTTCACGTGGGTTGGGTGCGGCACCGAAACTCTGGCTGAGTGAATTCGGAGTGACCGAACAGTGGAGACCGCTCTCCCAATTTGAAGACCTTCTGCCTGAACGGTGGAAAAATCCGCCTGCTGAGGCTGAGAATGCTGGCGACCTCGGTGAGTATTTCAAGGTCCGGGATTTTGTCGATAGCATCCTCACGGATACAAACCCACCGCTGGATGTCTATACGGCGATGGATTTTACGGTGCCGGGTCTGGTTTCGGAGCAATCCATTGCGAACGGTGGCGCACCGATGGAAGTTCCAGACTTCAGGGAAATTGAATAACAGATTAGATTCAGGAACAACCTGCTCTATTCTTCTTCTTCTACAGGAGAGAAAACAAGCCCACAGCTACTGCAGCGGTATCCACTTTCTGGCTTCGATTCCACAACAGGGAAAAGCATTCCGCAACAGATCGGACAAGGCTCGTCAATTTCCATTTCGGCTTGTTCTATTTCACCAGAGCGGTTTTCAAATTCAACGATCACGGGTGTCCTCCTCTTGATCAGCAACCGCAACGCGCGTATAGATGTCCCGCAAGGATATCTTGCAGCCGATTGAAATGAGTGACATCACATCTTCGGGAGCGCAAAATTCTGTGCGCTTCCAGTGTTGATCTTGTCGCCGATAATGTTCAACGCAGAATCTGTACTGTGAGACAAGAATGTAGTCTTGCAGCGACGTAAGTTGCTGATAGTGTTCAAATTTCTCTCCTCGGTCGTATGCTGCAGTGGAAGGAGAAAGCACCTCTACGATAACAATCGAGTTCAGAAGTGTGTCGTAAACATCATCTTCAAAGCGGGGTTCACCGCAGGCAACAACGACATCTGGATAGAAGTAGGCTACTGGACTCGGTTGCACGCGCATATCGCTGGAATGGACTTCACAATCTGATCCCACTAATTGGTTGTAAAGTGTATTGGATATATCGCCTGTGATAAGACTATGGACGCGGCTTGCCCCAGACATTGCAAATATCTGCCCGTTGAGGTACTCACTTTTGTGCAGTGCCTTTCGTTCTTGAGTAATGTATTCCTCAGGGGTAAAGAGGGTTTGTGCCGGAAGAGATGCCATGCGTATTGCCTTGAATAGAAGTAATGTTAACAACATGATACCGCATTTTTAGGCAAAAGTCAATCTTTTTGTCTATGCTGTTCAGGACGATTTAATATCTCGGTAGGGTTGGATCGATTTCTGCTGCCCACTGGTCAATCCCGCCGATAAGGTTCTTTGCATCCGTAAGCCCATTTTGTTGCAGATAAGCGACAGCATAGAGACTACGTTGTCCATGATGGCAGTAAACAACAATTTCCTGGTCCTGTGGCAGACTATCTATGTGGTTCGGCAGCGTGTTGAGCGGTATCAACCGCGCGCCTTCAAGATGCACAATGTCGTATTCGCTCTGCTCACGGACATCCAACAATAAGACAGATTCGTTCGCGTCGAGTCTCTGTTTCAATTCTTGTGGTGAGATTTCAGGAAGTGATGGCGTTGTCTGCATTGTTTAGTTTTCTTCCTCCGTTTGAATAAGTGGTAAAGGCGCGCATTCTGGACAAGGACATGTCTCACGCAGGACTTCAAATGGATAGATGCCGGTAGCGTGTCCATCATTCCAACTGAATTGGAGTGCGTAGCGACCAACTAACTGGACATCGAGGGGTTGGATATCGTCCGAGACCTCAATCAGTGTTACGTCTCCGTCGCCTTGCGGTGCAAAAAGAGAATGGACATCCCGACCTTTATGCCGGATGATGGCGCATTCGGCACACGGACACATTTGTCGGAGATAGGTGTATGGATACCAACTGACATGCCCGTCTTTCCATTCAATTTGGAAGGCGGTGTCATGTTTCTTGAGGAGTTTTGGACTTTTTTCAACTATTGTCATGGCACTGATGGTTTATACCAAATTGAGAGGATCTGAAAATATGAAAAAAAATAGTGTGTAAGTGTCAAACACAAAATTTGATGCAAGTGCTATAGGAAAACTTATAGTATTTTCAAAAGAACACTGATTCTTTGTAAAACAGCATCTACAGTCTCCGTATGTAAGGAACAAATATACTCTGCGTTTCTTGCTCGCCAATCCATAGTCCGAATCTGATCTGGAAGAATAAACCCGTTTACTTCTAACCCTTCAGGAATCGCAATTGCAAATGGATTTCTCTGTTGTCTTGTACTACTTCGAGTAATTGGACAGAGTACAACCAAACTGGTTTTATCGTTAAAATCTTTGGTAGTTAAAACAACAGCAGGGCGACGACCAGCTTGTTCATGTCCAGCTTGAGGATTGAAGTCAATCCACACCACATCTCCGCGTAGTGGAACGTTTGTTAATCCTACCATACCTCATTACCGACCGGCGGGTCAGTGTCTATCTCATCATGTGAACTGTTTTCTTTCACCTGGTCTAGTAGATCTTTCAGTGTATAGTCGGGGCGTTTCAACGGATAACTCCCTTTTTCCGTTCGCGGGGGACCAAATGGAGCAGCTTTTGCTTTATTGCTATTTGCGTTATCCTCCGATATTTGTGCCAATAGGTCCTCTAACGTATAGTCCGGACGTTTTATAGAATCGCTCCCTTTTTCGTTACGAGGCGGTCCAAACTCACTTACTTTTTTTTCTGCTGGTGCCTGATCTGTCTGTTCACGGTTAATGAACTGTTGATAACCGAGGAATGCTATCACGATCAGACATTCAGTGAAAGTAAACGTTTTTTTTGACATAATATTCTCCTTATATGTGTGCCTACAAAGCACATCTATTGGAGATTGGCTGATAACCTACTTAAAAGATACCGAGTTCGTCCCTTGCGTCTTCAGTCATCATTTCGGGGGTCCAACGCGGGTTCCACACTACATTAACATTGACTTCGTCAACGCCGTCGAGTTGCTGTGTAACGTGCTGGGTGCCGTTGACAATCTGTCCACCAGCAGGACACCCTGGACTCGTTAAGGTCATGGTAATATCCACAGTCGTGTCGTTGATATCCACGCCGTAGATAAGCCCCATATCAACGATGTTGATGCCAATTTCCGGGTCAATAATTTCTTTAATAGATTCCAATACAGATTCTTCTGTTACCATTCTGATTTCCTCCTATAAGACAAATAACCAATCAGTCAACACTAATCAAAATATCATCATCCTCAATTTTGACGGTGTAGCATTCAATGGCTTCGACAGCAGGCATACAGAGCGGCTCGCCGGTTTTGACGCAAAAACGTGCGCCGTGCCGTGGACATTCTATCTCGCCGCCGTTGAGAAAACCTTCAGCTAAGGGACCGCCATCATGCGTGCAAACGTCCTCCATTGCGTAGAATTCACCCTCAATATTGAAAAGTAGCACGGGGACGAAATCCACTTCAACCAAGTGTTTCGTGCCGGGGGGTACTTCACTCACTTTCGCAACTTTATAGAATTCTGGCATTACGTTCCTTCCAAATTTCTTCGTGGGTATAAAACTTTAACTTCTCGGATTCTTTACGTTCAAGAATATCCTCCATATCCTCATAAAGTGGAGATTCTTTATCAAGATGGAAAATCCCGAGTTCTTGTGCGGCGAACTCCACCAATTCTTCACGCACTACCTTCCGAATGAGACTTTCTAACTGCTGAACACTAAGTGTGACTTTAGTTTCCGGTGTTGCTGTTACATTGTTCGTCATTGTGTTGCACCTCTTTATTCATCTTCCTCGCCGGGCCAACTTGTGATGCCATAAGCACCGGCTTTGAGAACCTTGAGAGCCAATAACGCACATTTGACACGAACAGGACCCAAGGGAATGCCGATCATATCCAAAATGTCATCTCGCGAGAGTTTTTTGACTTCCTCAAGGCTTTTGCCTTCAATCTCCTCAGTCAACATAGAGGCAGCCGCGAGACTAATCGTACAACCGTGACCAGAAAAACGCACCGCTGTAATCGTGTCGTCTTCAATAAGTAGGTCAATGCGAATCTGGTCACCACAAAGTGGATTGTCTTCTTCGTGCGAAATATCAGGATTCGGCAACGTCCCATAGTTGCTCGGATTTTCGTAGTGGTCAAGCAGCTCTTCCTGATATATGTTCATTTTCTTCTCCGAGTCATAAGTTTTTGTGTTCTACACAACCCTTCATATAAGCGATCCACGTCCTTGATTGTGTTGTAAAGATAAAAACTGGCACGGACGGTGGCGATAACGTCCAACCGCTTCATGAGGGGTTGTGCACAGTGGTGTCCTGCACGGATAGCAACACCGTGCGTATCTAAAATGCCAGCGATATCATGCGGATGGATGCCGTCCATATCAAAGGAGATAACGCCTGCTTTCTGATGCGGTGCAGAGGGTCCATAGAGCGTGATGCCTTCGATTTCTTGTAAGCGATTATGTGCGTATTTTAGGAGTTCTTGTTCGTGAACGTGAAGTGCTGCCAAATTTGCTTTTGTAATGTAGTCCACGGCGTGTCCAAGCCCTATCGCTTCGGCGATACTTGGGGTTCCCGCCTCAAATTTAGCAGGAAGTTCTGCATAACTCGATACGTCGCGTTCAACGCTCCGAATCATCGAACCACCGCCGAGGAACGGGGGCATATCTTCAAGGAGCTCTAATTTCCCGTATAACACGCCGATACCCGTCGGGCCACACATTTTATGTCCAGAGAACGCGAGGAAATCGCAGTCAAATTGTTGAACATCAACCGGAAAATGTGGTACCGATTGCGCTGCATCAACAACGACTTTTGCGCCAACAGCGTGCGCAGCTTCAATAACAGACTGGATCGGATTGATGGTCCCAAGTACATTAGAAACGTGCCCCATAGCGACAAGTTTCGTCTTTTCGGTGAGGACATCTTGGAGCTGCGTGAAATCAAGCAGCCCTTCATCGGTTATCTCAAGGAAACGGAGGACAGCACCCGTGCGCTGTGCAAGTAACTGCCACGGCACCAGATTGCTATGGTGTTCCATGACAGTGAGGACGATTTCATCGCCTTCTCGGATATTTTCAGTTCCCCAACTATAAGCGATGAGGTTAATAGATTCTGTTGTGTTTCGCGTGAAGATGATTTGGCGCGAGCGAGGCGCGTTAATCAGTTCTGCGACCTTCTCGCGTGCGCGTTCATATTGTTCTGTTGCCTCTTCTGAGATGCGATAGATACCGCGATGGATATTGGAACGATAGGTATCGTAATAGGCATCCATCGCCTCAACGACGGGACGTGGTGTCTGCGTTGACGCGGCATTATCAAGGAAAGCCAAAGGCGGTTCCGTTGCGAAGATCGGAAAATCTTTGCGGATGCTCTCCACATCAAGAGGACGAAAGTGCGCGGTGTGCATTATTATTTTACCCTCGCTGCTTGGAAATTTTTTGATAGTCGTTTTTAATTGCCGTAACAGCTTTCCCTTTTTGAACTGCTTCATAGTTCAGGTATCTGTCAAGACGCTCGGCACTTTTTTCACTGTCGATTTCGATCATGTCTAATTCGTATACCTTACGTTCCTTGTATTTTCCTTCTCCCGTTGCGTCAAAAAATCGCCATATCTGACCATCAGTGAGAATTGCGATTGGTACTCCTTCACCAAAAGCATATCCGAATAATTGTTCCTCTGCCCCTTCAAGATTGCCAACTTGTTTAACTTCAATAAAGACAAGAGGCTTTCCTGGTGGGTGACACAGCGCAAAGTCAACCCTCTGTCCCTCCACTGCATATTCAGGAATAATGATCTGAGGTGTGAATTTCGGCCATCCTAATGCCTCAAATAATCTTTGCACAATACTAAAAGAGATTGCAGCCTCGTTTGAAAACGCGCCTTGTTTTAACTGATTTCGTATATCATCAATGTGTTCCTTAAGTGTCACTTTAATACTATCTCTCTTTTCAACATTCTGTTGCACAACATGTTCCTGAAGAATCTGAACAATCTTAGGAGCAATTGGTCGCAGTTTTTCTTCTAATACGTCATCATCAATAGAAAGGAATATACCTTTGTCAACATCCAGTGGGAAAGCCTTATCTTGTTTTACGCCGTTTAGGGCATAGCGAACACGCACAAACGGGCTATATCTACGACCTTCCCGATAAGGTTCTTCCACACTCAAAAACTCAATTGAGTCAGTACTGGGGACACGCCCTTCCAAGTCTATAGTCTTGAATGTAAGTTCAAGTTTATTGACATTATCAACTATATGTTTCATGAAAGTACTCCTTGTTTATTGTGAGAAAGGCATATCAACAAAGACATCAAAACAGTTCACGACACAAGTTGCAGGAATAGTTCCATAGGCAAGAATTTCGGCATCTCGTAAGGCTCTGACTAATGTTTCCAACTCAAGGGACAAGTTAGGTGGACGAGGTGTCCCTTCACTTGATGGAGGCTGCTGCGAATGCTGCACCAAAAAATGTCCCATATTTCTTGGATTTACAACGCCTAACAGGAACTCTTGGGATCCGTCGTGCTGGTAAACGGGCCCAATAGTAGGTGGAGAAGGTAATGTTTGAGCAACTTCTTTAGCGGTATCCAACATCTTCGGGCCAGAAGGTAGTGGATCCTGAAACTCTATCTCATACACATAGGCTGGTTTGCTCGGTGTTGGAATCTCTGGACTACTTAATAGTGCATAGTCCCTAGCCACTGCATACGAGAGCGATAGCGAAATAAAAGGGCTGTTGTTAGTTCCTCTTGAAATATGCTGCATTAGACGGGTAGTTGTGGGTGCCATTTCCGGTGCTCTTGCTGTAAAACCAATCTCTGTCGGATTGTTGATGTGCCAGTAAGTATCAACACCCGCTCCCCGATAGAATATTGACATAAACCATCTTCAAGTGCATTCGCATTAGTAATGGCGAGGCATGAACGCCCCGCCTATAAAAGACCATTACCGGCTTGGGAAACCAATATTGACAGCAGAGGGACCATGGTCCTCACACGCCTGATCGGTTGGAACATCGGTTTCAGCATCGCTGGATTTGACAATCCCTTCCGAAACCAAGTAGTGTTCCACTTCATCGCCGCTGACATCAGCAAGTATTCTGTCGTCGATCTGGACGCACGGCTGATACGGCTGCCGCGTCTTCTGAACCATTTCACGATAGTTGTCTGCGTTGTTAATAATGTCTCTATCTTCATATTCCAAACCGTATTTGGCAAAGATAGCACGGACACCATTGCTCCACCCACAGACAGGCTTCATATAAGCGATAATCTTAGGTTGACTCATTTGAGTTGCTCCTTTTTTTATTCGTTATCGGTTATCGGTTAAAGAAAGTACCACCGATGTAAAAGATTCTCTTAACCGACAACCAGTAACTGACGACTGACAACTATTATTCAAGTTTACGCGTAACGGATGTACTCAGTTCTTCACGAACTGATTCCAACGGGATACGTTCCATGACGGGTTCAAAAAATCCGTCAACAATCAATTTTTCTGCTTGTGCGTAAGGCACACCACGACTCATTAGGTAAAAAACCTGCTCAGGATCAATCTTCCCAGCCGTTGCACCATGTGTACAACGCACTTCATGCGCCTGAATCTCTAATCCGGGCAAAGTATCAGCATGTGCACGTTCACTGAGCAGCAGATTATCGTTCTTCTGATACGCATCGGTATGGTTTGCCGATGGATAGACGTAAATGTTCCCGCCCCATGCGGTTTGTGCTCTATCTTTAAGGACGGTTCGATACAGTAGATCACTGGAGGTATGGGCTGAAACGTGTTCCTGTGCGGTGCTAACATCTAAGTGCTGGCGTGCATCCGTAAAAGCCAATCCCAACATTTGGGCGGTACACCCAGTCCCTTCCAAAACAACGGCTTGGTTCATTTTGCTCAACCTACCCCCGAAAGTGGCAGTCACCCAACAGAGATGTGCGTCTCTGGCAACCATAGCGCGGTGCGAAGCGAAACTCCAAACCTGCCGATTCCAACGTTGAACCTGCACGTAAGTTACATTCGCATTCTGTTCCGCAAAAATTTCAACTGCGCCACTATGTAAGCCATCAGTATCTGGATTGACAGATGAATTATCCTCTAAAATCACAACCTGACTCCCCTCTTCAGCAACGATGAGGGTATGGGACAAGTCAGCCTGCGCCGCTTCGGACATCTTGATATAAACCCGCAAGGGTACTTCAATTTTTGTGCCTTTAGGAACATGTAGCAGATAACCGCCTTGCCAAAATGCACCATGGAGTGCATCAAATTTATTATGTTGGGCAATATTTCCACTTTTTAATGTTGTCTCCAAGGTCACTGCCTTATTCATGAAGTAGCTGCGGAGGAGTTCTGGCTGTTCTTGAAGTGCAGTATGGAGATGCGCGAAGTATATTCCTTTTTCTTTCAGTTCTGCAGTTTCAGAGGCGTGTTGAAGTTGCCCATCAACTTGCACGAGTACACCGGCGGTTTCCTCATCGTTGTCGTCCAAAACTTCAGCGGATAGCCCACCGTTCGTTGGAACACTGGGTTGATATTTTTCGAGTGCGAAGCCGCGAAGATGTCGCCGAGTGCGCCGCCAATAATCTTGCGTGCGCATATCAACAGTGCGTCGCCATTCATCATCTTTGGTCGTATGCGGCATCGGTAGAGATTCGTAATGTGCGTAAGCCTCTAAACGTTTCTCACGCATCCACTTCGGTTCATCTGCTGCTATTTTTTGAAGAAATTCTTTTGAAAAGTCGCCTTTTTGCAATTTTTTTGATCCTTATTAATAGCCATCCGCTGTCGGCTGTCAGCCGTCAGTCTTAAGAGGTCTTCGTTTAAGAATACCCTCTTCCTGCTGAAAGCCGATAGCCGACTGCCGATTGCCACTTAACCCACTGAACCTTCCATCTGAAGTTGGATAAGACGGTTCATTTCAACGGCATATTCCATCGGAAGTTCCTTGACAAGCGGTTCAATAAACCCATTGACGATCATTGTGGAAGCTTCCTCTTCCGAAAGCCCGCGGCTCATCAGATAGAAGAGTTGCTCTTCTCCGATTTTGCTGACACGTGCCTCGTGCTCAATATTCGTATCGTTCTCTCCAATCTCAATAACGGGATAGGTGTCTGACCGAGAATCCTTGTCAAGAATGAGCGCATCACAAACGACGTGCGATTTGCACCCTTTCGCTCCCTTTGCGACATCAACCCATCCGCGATAACTGGAGCGACCTCCATCTTTACTGATACTCTTTGAGGTTATCTGCGAAGTAGTGTGTGGTGCGCAATGGTAGACTTTTGCTCCTGCGTCTTGATGTTGTCCCTTGCTGGCGAACGCAATAGAGAGAATATCGCCGCGCGCACCGGGTTCCATCATATAGACACTCGGATACTTCATGGTTAACTTACTGCCGAGGTTACCATCAACCCACTCCATCTGTGCGTCTTCGTAAGCAAATGCCCGCTTTGTGACCAGATTATATACATTGTTCGCCCAGTTCTGGATGGTCGTATAGCGGACTCGCGAACCTTTCATGCAAACAATCTCAACGACCGCACTGTGTAAGGATTCGCTGCTGAATGTCGGCGCGGTGCACCCCTCAACGTAATGTACCTGTGAACCTTCATCGGCGATGATGAGCGTGCGTTCAAATTGTCCCATATTCTCGCTATTAATGCGGAAATAGGCTTGCAGCGGGTACTCCACCTTTACACCGGGTGGCACATAAACGAAACTTCCACCGCTCCAGACCGCGCTGTTAAGGGCTGCGAACTGATTATCCGCAGACGGGATAATAGTACCGAAGTATTTCTTCACCAAGTCGGGGTACTCTTTAACAGCAGTATCAGTATCAAGGAAAACAACGCCGATTTTGTCCAATTCTTCGACAATGTTATGATAAACGACCTCTGAGTCGTATTGAGCACCGACACCCGCGAGGAATTTCCGTTCCGCTTCCGGGATACCGAGCCGATCGAATGTTTTCTTGATGTCGTCCGGTACATCGTCCCAACTCCGTTCACTCCGATCAGAGGCTTTGACATAATAATAGATGTCGTCAAAATCGAGCTGGGAGAGGTCTCCGCCCCATTTGGTCATCGGCTTCTGCTTGAAAATCTGGTAAGCATTGAGCCGATACTCGCGCATCCAGTCGGGTTCGCCTTTGATGTCGCACATCTGATTGATAACCTCTTCATCCAACCCCTTCCGGGACTTGAACGTAGGTTTAATATCGTCGTGGAACCCGTATTGGTACTCGTTACTAACACCGAGTTCTTCGATGGTGTTTCTTTCAGAATTTGCCATTTTACTCCTCCTATTACGTTAGCCGGGATGCCGTGGGCCACCGTCCCGAGTTACTCTTCGTCAATACCGTGTTTTTCGCGAATTGGATCGTAGCCTTCTGCTTCTAACATCTGTGCGAGTTCCCATCCACCGGATTCAACAATCTTACCATCAAGCAGAATATGCACGAATTCCGGACGGATGTAGTCCAGCAATCGCGGATAGTGTGTGATAATCAGGACTCCCAACTCCGGTCCAATCAATTGACTCACACTTTCACCTACGACTCGGATAGCATCGATATCCAGTCCTGAATCCGTTTCATCAAGGATCGCAATTTTGGGTTCAAGCATTGCGAGCTGTAAAATCTCGGCACGTTTCTTTTCACCACCGGAAAACCCATCATTGAGGTAGCGTCTGGCGAAAGAATCATCAACACCGAGCTGCTTCATTTTTTCGCGAAGTTCGCTACGAAATTCGCGCATCGGAATGAGTCCATCACTGCTGGAACCATTTCCTTCTTTGACGCGGACTGCACTCACGGCGAGTCGTAGAAAATTCGCTAAACTGACCCCAGGAATCGCTGTTGGATACTGAAAAGCGAGAAAAAGTCCGAGCTTCGCGCGTTCGTTCGGTTCTAATTCCAGAACATCAACGCCGCTAAAAACCACTTCTCCAGAATCAATATCGTAGAGCGGATGTCCCATTAAGCCATTGGCGAGGGTGCTTTTGCCGGACCCGTTTGGACCCATCAGCGCATGGATTTCACCCTGTTTGACAGTTAAATTTAATCCTTTGATAATTGGTTTTCCTTGCACACTGATATGCAAGTCTTTAATCATCAAGTCTTTGCTCATCCGTTGTTTTGAACTCCTTAATAATTTATAGATGCGATTTTGATATTATTTTTTAGGTTGTTAATATCGCGCCCACAGTGCGATTTTTTAAACGCATACGCTGTTCCAAAAAACGTTCTAACCTCCGATTCGCGACATATTTCTTTCCGGCTTAATGAAGTCCGCTGCATTAATTTTATGCCCTGCCTCTTTCTGCAAGACTGCATCGAGAATCAACTCTGTAATCACTTCATCTGGCGCGCCTTCGCGTAGCGGTGTTAGCAGGTCTGTTTCCGTCAATGAGAAGAGACAAGTACGAAACTTTCCGTCAGCCGTGAGGCGAACCCGGTTGCAATTTTCACAAAAAGGTTCACTCACAGAAGGGATGACACCCACTTCGTTTCCATTATCCGCGAAGCGATAACGCTGCGCAGTATCGCTCTTTGATTCACCGTTCAAGGTTACTGGTGCAAGTGGATAAACAGCGTTAATCTTTGCGATAATCTCTTTTCCGGGGATGTACATATTACGTCCCCACACGTCATCTCCATCAAGCGGCATGAATTCAATGAACCGAAGTTGATAGTCATTTTGGCGTGCAAAGGTTGCCAAATCGACGATCTCATCATCGGTAAAACCGCGCATTGCGACAGCATTAACTTTAATTGGGTTGAAACCACAATCGTGTGCTGTCTTAAGTCCTTCAAGCACGCGTGAAAGCACCTTCCGACGCGTCATCTGCTCGAACTTCTCTTCGTTGAGTGTATCCAAGCTGACATTAATACGACGGAGACCAGCATCGTAAAGGGCTTGTGCTTGGTTAATAAGCCCGATGCCATTTGTCGTCAAACTAATGTCTTTGAGTCCTTCCAACTGCGTCAACCGCGCTATGAGTGCAGGCACACCGGGACGGACAAGTGGTTCACCACCGGTAATACGGATTTTGTTAACACCCAAGGCAACGAAAATGCGGGCGAGATGCAGAATTTCATTATAGGTCATCACCGAGGAATCCGGCATGAAGGTCATATCTTCCGGCATACAATAGATACACCGAAAGTTACATACATCTGTAACGGAAATCCTGAGATTCGTATGGATCCGCCCAAAGCGGTCAAGCATTTGTTGTTTCATATCAATTTAGACTTAGACAAACTCAAATTTATTAATAGTATATCACATCAACATTCTTTTTGCAAGTTTTTTTATAGTAAAAACTATAAAAAAGATTTTCGGAGAAAGCGAGGAAAATTGCGTCGCACACCGACAAGGATTTTTCAATTGACATAGTTATAATTTTAATGTATCATATACTTACATTTCTAAGAACTGGAGGAAAAATCGATGAATGAAAAAGTGTTTGATGTAGGCGGCGTTGAACTTCATGTAGATCAACGCAATTTCGGATCAGACGGAGGTCCTTCTGTCCGTGTGTACGGCGAGGCAGATGGCGAAAATATTCAACTGCTTCGCTTCGACTGTTTTCGCGAGGATCCCCACTATCACTACGATCCCTCTGGAAAGAATGATCAGCGGTCCCTCGATAAAGCGAGCGTACCAGATTCGGTTGCTTGGACAATTGAACAACTGGGACAAAACCTCGTGGAGATGATTCATACAGCAGGTTACGCCAGCGTTGCTGAACAGGTTGACCAAGCGGCGGTCGCGCAAGTCCTGTCTGAAGTCGAATCCCTTATGCGGGATGATGCCTAATTTTATAAGTGCGCTTCAACGCACAAAGGAGAAAGTTAAGGTGACGAAATCTATTATTATAAGTATGTTCCTGCTCACACTGTTAATAGGCTTGAATGCTTTCGCGGGAACTCCAATAGAGTGGGGAAAGTGGAAGGAAGGGGAACTCCTCCTTGAAAACCACAGTTTTGAAGAGGATTTAGCCGCTTGGGGTTTAGAGGACGGTGCATGCTGCAACCGAGGCGGACTCTATACGATGGAAATCGATAAGAAAAATCCACAACACGGAAAACAGTCGCTCAAAGTTATCGGGCATAAAGCAACAGGTACTGCATGGCATGCGAAGGTTCGGCAAAAGGATGCCTCAATGAAATCTGGGGAGACGTACACTGTGATTTTTTGGGCGCGTTCCGAAAAGCCGCGTGAGGTGCAACTCAGCCTCCAGATGCAACACGATCCTTGGACTTTCTACCAAGGAGGTGCTATCAATTTAGTAGGTCCGGAATGGACGGAGTACCATATCACTTTCAATTCCACTGCAGATGTTGAAAGAGATATGTGGGTAGGGTTGGCAATCGCCCAATCCGATGTCGATTTTTGGATCGATAATTTCAGATACTTTGAAGGTGAGCCAGCAGACGATCTGAACCGTGACACCCCTTTCCTCGTTGATGCCAAAGAGAAGTTGGCGACCCAATGGAGCGCGATTAAGGCGGATCGGTTCTAAAACGCTCTTTTGATTTTATGAGGCGCGGTCTTTCGACCGCGCTGTTTTTTTTAGGACAGCGAACTGGACTGCGGAATTTTACCTTTACAGTGCCTCACTGTCTTTACAATTACTCGTAACAAAGTAGTTCATAATAAACTTTGGCATTATTGTGTGGTAAATCATTTATGAGTCTAGAATAAGAAAACGTTTCTACATCGGATTGGATTACGTGACTTCTAAGGGTCGAAAGGTTGGTTTTAAGTTTCTCCCACTTGTCATACAATTTCAAGCGGCGAAGTCCGGATGCTGAGCGATGATCAGGATTTTGGTATATGAAACACATTTTATGCTGATTGTATGCCCTCATAATCTGGATGAGGACATCAGATAAGTTATTAATGTCTAATGTCGGACTGGAGAAAAAATAGCAAAAATTAAATATAATCTGGGTCCTATCACCCTTTTCAATGTACCTGTCCAATAACCCGGTCAAATTATCGTAGGTGCGAATTAACGCAATTTTGTCAAAGAAAGGATCCCCGTACCTGTTGGGACCATATTTGTTAATTGCTGCCGCCTTATTAAGCATCGTTTGCGAACTATCAATTCCTAAATAAGCAATGTCGCGCTGTCCCGCAAAAGTTTGAAAGGCAATCCCTGAAGTGAGTGGACCACAACCGAAATCAATAAATACAATTTTATCCTCTTCGCACATCGGTGTGAGGCAATTCGTAAAAATGTGGTAAGAACCAAAAAGGTGTCTGGGCATGTGATGAACACAATAGATAGACACCTTGTCTTTCGGAAAATAATATTCATTAGATGATTTATCAAATGATACTTGATCAAAATCGCTCTGTCCTTGTCTCAGAATGCGCGCTATATCCTCCCAGTAGTATATTCTGTTATTTTTAATATCTGCTGCGAGTTTTGGTAGATCGTGTTCAAATGATTGGACTACCAGTTCCTCAAACAGATTCTTTAGACTCTCACCGGGCTTATACTGGTTATCGTGGGAGCGATATATGTAGGACAAACTTTAAGGATCCTTCTCTGGAGACTGCCTCATGTAGGATCACATGGCTGCCTCCATTTTTGGGGTGGTAGATCAAAAAGCTATATTGCTTTGCTAACGTTCAACATCAGTCATGTTAGCAAACTATCTTGTAGCGTAACGAGAGTATAGCAAGTAATGCTATTTTGGTCAATTCAATTTGGGATTTAGGCTGATAAGGAAGGGGAACCGGATGCGTTGAGATGCTACCGTACCTGAATCAGGTACGCGGCAACACTGAAAAAATGGAGATTTCGATCAAGCGATTGAAACTATAAATCGGCGACTAATTCTTCGTGGTAGGCAAAGAGTGCGGGGGTGCCGCCTGTGTGGAGAAAGATAACAGTTTCGTCGCGTCCGAATTTGCCCTGTTGGATATGGTCGATGAGGCACGCCATCGCCTTGGCGGTATAGACGGGGTCAAGGAAGATGCCTTCCGTTCTGGCAACGAGTTTGAGAGCATCAATACATTCCGGTGTGAGGTAGCCGTAAGCCTGTCCGATATAGTCATCTGTGTTCTGAATATCCGCGTCGGTGACTTGGGTATCTAATTCCAAAAGTTCGGCGGCATTGTTCGCAGCACTGCGTAGCCGATCAAATTTACCTTCCCAAACGATTGGAGCAATGCCAAATGGTTTCATCTTCAACCCAAGTGTTTTGGTGCCGAGGACAAGTCCTGCCTGTGTGCCGCCGACGGAAGCCGTATAAATCCAATCCGCCTCAATACCCAACTGCTGTTGCTGTTGTGCAATTTCAGCGATACACCACGTAAAAGCAACGGCGGCAAGTGCAGTCGAACGCGGTGCTGCGAGGACATACGGTTTCAGCCCTTGCGTCTTTAGTTTTTCCGCGAGTTCGTACTTCACCACATCTAACTCAGGTCCGAACGGGACATCAACAATCTCAATATCCGCGCCTGCAATATTATCTAAAAGCAGATTGCCCTGGATAATACTTTTGTGGTCCCGGGCGAGGCGCAAATAGCAGTTAAGTCCAAGTTTACCGGAGGCGGCAGCAGCTTGTCGACAGTGATTAGATTGCGAAGCCGCGCCCTGTATAATTGTATCGGCACCTTGTGCGACAGCGTCGCCGAGCGTAAAAGTAAGCTGCCGTACCTTGTTTCCACCAAATGCTAAACCTGAGCAATCCTCGCGCTTCATAAAGATGCGCGGTCCGCCGAGTACTTCGGAAAGTCGTGGGCACTCCTCAAGCGGCGTTGGGAAATAACCCAGGTCTACCTGCGGCATTTGTGCGACCTTCTGAATTAAGCCTTCACTCATCATTATTTCTTTTACTCCGCTTCAATGACAACAGCCATGTGGCTAACCCGTTTTCCGTCTTTGGACTGCAATCCCGGTGTGATGACTTCAACAATGGTTCCGGAGTCAAATTCACTAATGCACGCGCCTTTTACCTTATGATGATTCGGCGATACTTCTGTTTCTCCAACTTCAATTGGCATCACTTCAGAATCAACGAGATCTAAGAACCAGGTAATGCGTTCGGGCAACTCGTTCCCTTGCAGGCTCTTCGCGACCTCAACAAAAAGAAAATCGCGGACAAACTCAGTGAGGAACTTTTTAAAGATAAGCACCTCAATCTTTGCAGCATGTTTCTTCTCTTGCTCGGTTAGTTTCTTCTTGAAACGTTGGAGATAAGCATCACATTCACTCTGAATTTTCTCTAAATCTCTCTGGTTTGCAGCGAGGAGATCTGGGAACAGTGTTGGAGAAGGCGTAGAAATACCGCGCGTCTGCTTGAGGGTTTGTCTGAGACGCGTATTAATCTCATCAAGCGTTTGGACGAGTTGTTCTGTTTCAAGCGTAGCACGCCCGACTTCCTTCTGCCAAGCACCCACCTCATTTACCATGAGATTAAGGAGTAAAACAGCGGTTTCCTCTTCACAGAGCGTCCCTGGGTCCCAATCAACAAGATTGAGTCCATATCCCTCGTTGTAATCTCTCTCCAACTTAGCGAGTTGATCCTGAAATTCGTTCTGAATGGCTTCGCTTTTTTCTTGATAGTAAGCCTTGCCGCGTCTCCCACCAGTAGAAAGCCCCAATGCCTGGACGAACTGTCCTAAGATCCCTTTCTCTTTCCGTTTTGAAGCTGCACCCCGGGCAGTAGAGGAAGCGTTTTCTGCGTTCGCAATCGCTTGTGATTTCCGTCGTTCTGCAAGCGCACTTGCCGGAAGAGTTGGAACCGTGATCTTAAACTCTAAGTTAGTATTTACATTAGGCAACAGGGTTTTGACACTCTGAACCGCCGGGATTTTGGTAGTGACGCGCACTGGAATGGATTCATCCTTCGGTGCCTGTTCACTTTCCTGCGCAACTGGTAGTGCTACTTCTGGAAAAAGTGTTTCAGGAACATTCGGAACGACTTCTTCTTCTCGTTCGGTAGTAGGTGGGTCCAACACTTCCTCTGCCTGTTGTGTCGCTGCGATCCCCGGATCCTGAGTGGGATGATCATCATCGTCGCTGTGGTTCTCTGATAGAGATGTATCACGTATAGACCCAGGATCTTCTACCGGTTCCTCCGCTGGTGATGCAGCTTTGAGCACTTCTAATTCCGCTAATATTTTTTCAACACGCGCAGAAATAGGGTCTGTCTTATCAACAAAAAAAGTTAAGCGATATGCTTGGAGCACCTCCGTTGGAAGACGAAACGAGATAGGTGTGTTAATCAACTGAAACTGTTTCCAATTGGCAAGTCCACTCACGGCCAATTTCTGATACATTACACGCACTTGCCTTTCATCATTAGTCAGGTTCCGGACTCCCATAACGGTGTAGGTGCCATCAAAACTAAACGATATTTCAATATCTCTAAAACGACCTGTTACGCTGTTCCTGGACATGTTATCTTTCTCCTTGCAAATCTCTGATAAAAATTAAGACCGAACATAAATAGCTTGGACAATATCAGGTTAACTAACTCAACGTTTTTTGTCGATTTGCGTTACAAATTTTTTCCCTCTTCGGTTGTTTTCTGAATCAGAATTCAGGAGATGAGAGAGGTTCTTTGTTGCAGAAAAATTACACAAAGCAAGGATCGGAAATTCATCTTTGAATAAGCATCTTTCGGGTCGCATGGAAATCCCCAGCTTTAAGTGAATAAAAATATACGCCGCTCGCGACAGATTCACCTGCAGCATTACGCCCATTCCAATAGGCAGTGTGCGAACCGGCTTTGCGGTAGCCCAGTGTTTTAAAATAGATACGCCGCCCTTGAGCATCATAGATATGAAGTGACACGTTCACATCTGAGGCGAGTTGATAGGGAATCCATGTCTCTGGGTTAAATGGGTTCGGAAAATTTTGACTTAAACGGTTGACTAACGTAGATTTGACAGTAGTCGGTGTCCACTCAGATTGCGTAGGTTCTTCCACCGCAAGTGAGTAACCCTCTGGATGCACACGAAAAATACGGAGTTGATAGAGATCCGCCACATAGAGGGCTCCCCCTACCAACTGCAATTCAAACGGAAACCGGAGTTCACGAAAATGAGAGGTAGCTATCAACGTACGTGTGTCAATAACTTGGATGCTATCACTATCAAGCAGATAGAGATAGTTACCACTTACTTTTACATCAATTGGGAGGGCATCATTCTCGTATACGTCCTCCAACCTCGGATCATTTAGTTCAGCCACATCAAGCACAGCAACCCCGACAGCACTGTCCAGTAGATACGCACGTTCATCTGCGAACGCAACGCCCGTCGCGTTTCCTTGTGTCGCGTAACTTCCAATTAGGCGCGGGATTGTCGGTGCTGTAATGTCAAAGACATGCAGTCCTCCTTCAAGCGCAGCAACATAGGCGCGTGCAGGCGAATTCGCATCAACGACGACGCGATAGGCACTTCCCCGCATGTCGCGTCTGGATACAATTCTGCTCTGATGGGGAACCCGGCTATCAACCACAATTAGGGATTCTGCACAAAGGTAGGCGTACCCCTCGTGCAAAGCAATATCCGAAACGGATGCGGCTGTTGGAATATGTGCCACAACCGTATTTAAAGCGAGATTAACAACGAACATCCCCGTCTCGGCAGCAAGGAAACCGTGTCCATCTTGGACACGAACTTTGGCGCAGCTGACAGTATCAAGCCGATTGTCAGAAACGACACCCTTCGCAGACAATGACAGTTTTTTTGTTACAGTACCCTGATAAGGGGTCGTAAATTCGATGGTCTTCAACCCATCAGTGCCGTTTGCGATATAGACAGTGCGTTCTCCGTCTGTTGTTTCGGCAACATCAAGTCCATAAACCGTGCCACCAGATGCATATCGGTGCAACCACTTTGGTGATTCTGCTTCGCTAACATCAATTGTTTGGATACCACCCTTTCCATCAGCGACATACGCGAGTGTTCCTTCAAGGACCACATCAGTTGCCTTACCAAACGTAGGCTGTGTGGAAGTTCGCCGCGGTTGTTGTGGGTTACGTACATTGATAATATGGAGCCCAGTCTGTTGGTCTGTAAGATAGACGGTGTCGTCATGAAACTGAATACCTGTTGCAAGCCCCGGCGTATTTAGGCGGAAATCCTCTTCAGGGTTTTGATCATCCGTAATATCCACAACAATGAGGTTACCTGAAGCGACATAGGCGTGTGCCGCATTTCTCGTCTTTTCAATCTCATAGGCAGCGGCTAAAATTGGCACAATGCTACGCACGACAAAATTGCCGAATGGGCTTGGATGAAGAATAAAAAGCCCGTGTCTATCGTCACTGAAGTAAACAACATCGTCATGAATCGTCACATTAAGCGGTCTACCAGCAGTCCGAAAAAAACGCCGAGGTTGTGGTATCCGAGCGTTATGGACATCCCGCAAATTGAATACAAGCATTCCGCGCGCATTGTCAAGCACATACAGTTTGTCGTCAGCAACTCGAACCCTATGCGCATTCGTGAACCCACCAAGCGTCTTTAGAACGCTCGGATTGGTCGGCACGGAAGTATCAATAATCTGCACACCTGCAGCGCTGTCAGCGACATAAGCGGTATCGCCCTCAACAGCGACAGATCGCGCACGACCCGGTGTGGCGATCTCACCCGTTCGTACAGGTTGCGTCGGTTCTGTCAACGTGAAGATTTCAAGTCCCCAGTCACTCGCTGCATAAAGATATGCCGCATTAGGCCCCCCAATTTCAACATCGGTGTAATCGCTTGCGAGATGAATTTGCGTCACCGGTTCAAGCTGCGTTCCGGGTGTAAGATTCACACGCGAGATACTGGGTTGGGTAAGATTACCGAGGGCGTAAGTGATAGCATCAGGCACAGTATCTGACATACGTTGGCGTGGCGCGCCTATTACCGCTTCAACATTATTGGCGGCAGGTACATCCGCGATATAACGGAGTATCTGCGGGGTATCTGCCGTTACCATTAGGACAATTTCGCCATTACGCTGGAGTCCATCTCGCCGAATATGTCCCCTGTTTTTCGTGTCAAACGGAACGGGTGTAACAGCGGGGCGTCCGTTGGTCGGCAAGTAAAGGGTTGTCGCGTAGAGGTTTCCCGAACCGCTCCCAATCACCGATATGTCCAAAGTCTCTGGCAGATTTTCAAATACAATATAGTATGCACTCCACTGGTCAATAGGAATATTGTTCGCCGCGCTTGGGTAGTTGAAGATGCGCGGCACTACGGCACTCACCTTTCGGTCACGCAGGTCAGAATAGCCGAGTCGTCTGTTTTGTGCCTGCGTGTTCACCCAATTCGCGAGTCCCCAATTCAGAAAGACCTCAGGAAATTGGACATTCTTCCCGTCGCCTGCCAAGGCAGCATTGATCGCGTGTTCACCCAGTGCATCCGTCTCTATGATTCCACGGATAAGTTCCGGTCCACCATACTGCTCATAGAGATAGAGCATGAGCATGAAAGTCCCGCCGTAATAGGTATCTCTCGTGTTCGCATAAGCAAGCGAAACACTGGGGTTCGCCAGATAGCCATCAACAAAAATATTGTGTACGGTGCCGTAAACCGCCCATTCAACGAAACTCGCCGTGCCTTCCTCTAACCACCGTTGATCAGTTGTTCCACCGTTCTGAAACCAATTGATGAGATGTGCAAATTCATGTGCCAGACTACTATAAAAAGTATGTCGAGAACGTTCTCTGAACTGGAAAACATCCATATAGAGCATCTCGCGCCGGTTGCTATTCGGTGCTGTCGGCACCTGATCAGCGGGCGCGAAATAACCGCCATAGTCCGCTCCAGAGTTGTTCATACCGACATCGTGCATCAACAAGGTGATTCGGTTATCTCTGTCGAGTCCGGGTTTCCATTCAGTTCCCATCCATTTCCGAACGCCCGGGTAGATACGTGTATCAAATTCCCTTGCTACAGCAACTGCGTCGGCATCTGTGAACAATTCTCGCACAGAATTATCAACATAGACATAGAGATGTTCACTCTTAGCGATACAGGTGGCTGTTACCTCTGTCTCTGGAATGTGAATAAAGAACCGTTCTACCTGTCCGATTTGAACGGGTGCAGCAGGCGCAGCAGGAACCTCTTCAGAGGGGTGTTCGTTGATATGTGCTTGATGCAGGAGGGGTGTCCCGCACAACCACGGATCCGCGAACACAAAGGCGTTGGTGAGAAAGAGGGTAAGATTGATGAATACTAAGAGTCGCATGAGATATAATCATTAAAGGTTTTTTATTTTGTATAAACGATAGGTTTTTGGATCTTTTACTGCTCAACCTAACCTAAATTGAAAATCTTTTTCAAACTCACGTTAGTTAATTGAGGGTGTTTCATAAATCATTAATATTCTATCGAAAGACAGTTTTAATGTGTGTG
>JAPPBX010000020.1 GCA_026702755.1 Candidatus Poribacteria bacterium
CAAAAACGGCAACGGTATCAAGGAAGAAGGTGAACCGTATATAGACAAACCAGAAATCGCAGAGTATTTCAGTAACACCGATAATGCCCTGCTTATCTCTTATGCACGTCAGGTGCATCCGATGGCAGCCGTTGGTGGCAATCTCAAACTCCTCAATCAATCCATCTTTGAAAACAGTGGAAACGGCTTCGGTATCGACATCGGTTTAATTGTGGAACCCTACAAAGGTTTACGCGTCGGTGCAATGTTATTAGACGCAACAGGCACGCAAATCCGTTGGGACACCGCCGATACACCAACGTTCACCCGTACGCGTCGATTCCGACTCGGGGCGGCTTATCACTTCACTGTGCCACGCCTCGGTAAAGGCGCGATCGGTGCAGATATTGAAACTGACCAAGCCGATCTGGAGGTAGGTGGCGGCGGAGGCGGACTTGTGCCACGCATCGGCGCGGAATATTGGCTTTTCAATATCGTCG
The DNA here is from genome assembly GCA_026702755.1 of Candidatus Poribacteria bacterium. Taxonomy (NCBI): domain Bacteria; phylum Candidatus Poribacteria; species Candidatus Poribacteria bacterium. Next base: position 480 of record JAPPBX010000020.1, read on the forward strand.
CACTCCGCGGCGGTTGGAATGGACACGGGCTTTCTGCAGGTGCTGGACTCCATTTACGGATAAATGAGATGTCGTTTTTTATCAACTACGCTTTCAACACCCACACCCTCGGTGGTTCACAGCGTATCTCTGTTTCTGGGGAATTCTAACTTTAACAGGACTTACGCAGCGTGCTCTTTTGTAGCATAGGAGACCGTTGGTTTCCTGTGCACTGAAAACGTCTCTGTTTTTGAGAGTTTACCCGCTAACGGAACGTCATATCGTCAAAATTGCGTAAATCCTGTGTAGTATAAATAATCCAAGATTCCACTTTGTAGCATAACCTGTTAGGTTGTGCCACTTCCTGCTGAATAGGAAAAGAGACGACTCGATGAAAAATAGATGCTTTTCGATTTTACTGATTGGGTTTGTGATTTTTGTTTTGCCATCAAATACCTTCGCCCAAGACGACCCGCAGTGGCACCTGCCCGAGGGTGCGAAAGCGAGACTCGGTAAAGGAAACATAAATGAGATAACGTATTCCCCGGATGGCACTACTATCGCTTCAGGAAGTTGGGATGGCACGGTGCTGCTGTGGGAGTTGGTTCCCTCTCCTACATCGAATGCGATACTCAGTCTTTCACCTACCGCACCACAATCCCCGGCTACCGGACAACAACTGACCCTCTCCCTCAAAATCGCGGACGCTGAAGACATCGCAGGTTACCAAGCAACAGTATCATTTGACATCTCTGCACTCCGATACATTGAGAGTATGAACGGCGATTACCTACCTGCAGGTGCGTTCTTTATTCCACCTGTCGTTGAAGGCAACACCGTGACACTTGCAGCCTCCTCACTCACTGGTGAAAGCGATGGGGACGGCACACTTGCAACGATTACGTTTGAAGTCATTGCCGTCAAAGCCTCCACCGTCCGATTAACCGATGTGCTACTCACAGACCGTTCCGCTGGAAGCTCAACGCCGCAGATAGAAAACGCTGAGATTTCGGCACCTCCACAACTGTCCACGGATGTCAATAAAGACGGTATCGTCAACGTTATTGATCTGACCTTGGTTGCTGCTAACTTCCGGAAGACTGGCGCAAATGATGCGGATGTCAATAATGATGGGGTTGTCAACATCATTGACTTGACGCTTGTCGCTGCAGCATTCGGTAATACCGCAGCCGCACCGGAAATCTGGAGTCTTCCGCCTGAGGACACACCGACAAGCACACAAGTGAAGCAGTGGCTAAGTCAGGCACGGCAGATGAACCTGTCAAGCACAGACTTCCAACGGGGTATCCGCGTCTTGGAACAACTTTTGGCAGTTAAGTTAAAAAATGTCCTTGTTGGTGTCTTGAGGGCATATTGGTATCCTACCAATGATCTTTTGACTGAAACAGAGAAACTGGCAGCGATTGCATCAAGCATAGAATCAACAGATTGGTGGGATGTTGAAGGTGATAAGGAGTGGGACGCATGGAAACCTTGAAATCTGCTAAGGTTGACAGCCTCGGAGAAATCGGGTAGAATAAAGGGTATCTGAAACGCAACATTTTATCCTGATAGGCAGCGAGTGAAATTCGATGAACGCTTTTGATGAGATCCTCTCTTTCTTGCAAGAACCCCTCGGCACCTTTCCTGACCGGAGTGCCAGATGGTTTTTGTCGAACCCCGATAACCTCCACGGGTTGCTCGAAATCATTGGGAGCGACCTCGTGGGATCCCTTGATTTTCGCAAGATCCGCCGCGTCAATACGACTTTTGTTGCTGACAACCTCCGGGAACAAGAATCGGATCTGGTGTTCCTTTTACCCTTCCGGGATGCCGATGAAAGGGAAGTGATGATCTATATTCTCATAGAACATCAATCCACGGTAGACCCGGCGATGGGATTTCGGTTACTATTTTACATGGTTCAGATATGGGATCAGCAGCGTCAGCAGTGGGTGTCAGAGAACGTGCCGAAGCGTGAGTGGCGGTTTCGTCCGATTATCCCTGTTGTTTTTTATACGGGTGAATAGGTCTGGCAGACACTACCGGCACTTGAGAGTTTGATGGATGTTCCGGAACCTTTGGTTCGTTTTATTCCGCGTTTTGAGACGCTCTTTCTCGGTGTCAAGTCTGAATCAGATGCGAATCTGCTGAAGACAGAACGTCCATTGGGTTGGTTGCTGACGCTCTTGAAACGTGAGGATTCGGAGTCAAGTGAGTTCCGGGCTGCGTTAGAACGTTTGAGTGAACATCTTGGCACCCTCACGGTTGCAGAGGATGGTTCTTGGAAGCAGGCACTGTATTATCTGTATCTATTGGTTTTCTATCGTCGCTCGGTTGAAGAGCGCGGGGTTTTAGAACGGTTCATCTCTGAACACAGCGAAACATTCAGTTTATCAGAGCAGGAGGCATCCCTGATGCAAAGTATGGCAGAACATTACTTAGAACAAGGTATAGAACAAGGTATAGAACAAGGTATAGAACAAGGTATAGAACAAGGGGCACGCGAAACAACGATTGAAAACACGTTAGCAATTCTCACAGCACGTTTCCCGCAGGCAGATGTCAATGCCCTAAAACCCGCACTTGAAGGGATTACGGACCTGGCTCGCCTGAAAGCATTGAATGTAAATGCTTCGTTAGTTTCAAGTTTGCGTGCCTTCCAACACGGATTATAAGGTGCAAAATGAGAGGTCGTTTTTTATCAACTACGCTTTTAACACCCACACCCTCGGCGGTTCACAACGTATCTCTGTGTCTGGAGAATTCTAACACAGCGAAAAACCCCGCAGCAGGATATAGAGATATTGTTTGTCATAGATAGATAAGGTTTAGGCTTTTTTGTTGTTGGACGTCATTTTTTTCCATGATGTAACCTTTTCAGGACTTACGCACTTCCCCGGTAGGTGCGGTTTCCCAACCGCACTGATTGCGTCATGGTAAACCTAATTCTCTGATTTTGCGTAAGTCCTGTTGAACTGATACAATTGCGGGCGGGTGAAAAAGAGAGCATACCGTGGATGAAAGACCGGCGAGGTTAGAAAACCTCGCCTATCTATTTTATCAGAGACATCTATAGGTTTGTTTGTTCAAAAACTGTATCCATTCCAACTTCAATCCGGACCGGAGCCAAATACGGACGAATCGCTGCCGTATCCACACGCACACCGAGTCCCGGCAGTTCTTTGACTCGAACCATCCCATCAGATTCGACAGAAAACGGGTCTGCTACCAACCGCTGCGATAATTCCGATCCCGCTGCAGGATATTCCAATAGACTGAAATCCGGGTGCGTTGCAAACACATGCAGCGCAGCAGCAAGGCTCAAGTGGCTTTTGAACGTATGGTTGACGTACTGAATATTGCACTGTTCTGCCAGTTGACGCACCCGAAAAGAAGGCATAATCCCACCAATGCGTCCGGCATCAATCTGCACGAACTGGATACCCCCATTCACAATCAAGTCTTCTGCCATTCGATAGGTATTCGATCCTTCACCCGCTGCGATTGGAATGCTTGGCCCTCTTTGTGTCAGGGCACCGTAGGCATCAACAGCATCAGGAGAAAGCGGCTCCTCCAACCATGTTGGAGAAAATTGGGCAAACGCCTCAGCACGTTGGTAAGCCGTTTGGTGATCAGTGCCCCAAACAACACCCGCATCAACCATAATTCGGGCTTCTGCTCCCATGCCTTCACGCACCGCATGCACCAGCGCAATATCGTTCGCTTCGCCGAATTTACCCATCGGTCCCCAACCAAACTTCGCAGCACGATATCCCTGTAGGCGCAATTCTGCCGCAATATGATAGGTCTCTTCTGGTGTGTCTCCGAAAAGGACAGAGGCATACGGCAGTTTCGGATGTGCCACATCAGAGGTTCCTGACATCTCCGCAAGTAGACGGTAAACCGGTTTTCTCAACTTCTGACCGACAAGATCCCACAAAGCAATCTCAGCACCACTATAGGCGTGCGCTATCTGCTGAATGTCCAGTCCGTTGCGGAATGTCTTTTCGCTCAACCGAACCACATCGTCAGGACTCTCAAGCGTCTCACCCATTAACGAAGTGCGGATATTGATGATATTTCCATGGGACATCGGGCAGCAATAGACAGCAAGACTTACCAAAGGCGAAGCATCGCACTCTCCCCAGCCTTCAAACCCCGTATCCGTCCGGATCCGGACCAAGAGTGTATCTTGCGTTCCATCAGCAGCGGTTGTGATATCAGGCATCCGTAGATAAAACGGATCAACTGCCGTAATTTTCATATTTACCCACTCACAGGATCCGCCGATTGACCATTATCTTCTTCGGAAATAACCTGTGGAATTGCATCGTCGGCTTGGCTGCTGCGCGCAACTGCAAGGGAGCGCATCACAGAAATGAGAAACCAGCCTAACAATCCGACACCCGCACCAATACCCATCGCAATCCCCGCGCCCTTGGGCGTGGTGATCTTGTCCAACGTTTCTTCGTCTAACTCACACGAAAGACCTTCAATATGTTTGATGGCAATCGTCCGCTTGTCACCATCTTCTACATACTCAATAGCCGGTGCGGTGTTACTATCTATTTTGATATCGGCACTTCCGGAAGGTGTATCAATTGTTACCGAGTTATCCTCTTGCTCACTTACCCAGTGGGCTTTTAATCCTTTTATCCCGTCCGTATCGCGAATCGGTTCTACCCGCGTCCGGAATAGCACACCCCCTAACAGATTAAGGGTGATGTCTTTAGACTTTACGAAAGCGTTTCTCAAATTTTCTGAATTCACGGTATTCTCCAATCGTTATAATACAGTTTACACGAGACGTTTGCGAGCATCTGTTTCGGCTAAATGTATTATAACGAAAACCCACCGGAATGTCAAGACTCGGGCGACTTGATAAAAAAATCTTGACGAATCACACATTTTGTGCAAAAATATATACAGGTTTGTGATTAGAAATAGGTATTTATCAAATACACAACGAACACGGGTGTATACTAAAACTACGACCAACAGTCCAATTAAGTCCATTTTGCTATATCAAACATCCTGAGAAGAGGAGTTTTCAGATGCGGACCGATTCACACACGTCTAACGAACGCCAGATTCCGCTTTTTCCATTACAAGTTGTCTTGTTCCCTGGTGGACTTTTGCCACTACATATTTTTGAGCCGCGTTATCGCACGATGGTCAAATTTTGCTTGGAACATGAGTCTGAATTCGGTATTGTACTCATCAAAGAAGGCGAGGAGGCGGCTTCGCCCACCTCCTCG
>JAPPBX010000021.1 GCA_026702755.1 Candidatus Poribacteria bacterium
AGATGCCGCCCCTACGGGGCTTGCGTTCTTTGGATAGCACCGTTCTATACAGATGCCGCCCCTATGGGGCTAATGATGGAATGTTATACGCGATCTACACAGATACCGCCCCTACAGGGCTTGGTTCCTTTGGTTTTAACCCTGCTACACAGATACCGCCCCTACGGGGCTATGTTTTAGTGAGGGCACGCGGTCTACACAGATGCCGCAGAAATACCCAAGCAAAAACACCCCAAGAAAAAACCCCACCATACACTATGGCGAAAACTCACTCGCTTTTACATAGTACAAAAATCCGATGCACATTTCATCTGTTGTTTTTTCGCCCCAGCCGACTGGGACCGGTGGGTCGTGGGGGTTTGCTGGGTTCTCTGCTGAGTTGTCGAAATGGGCGACGAGGTCTACACGCGTGCCAGCAGGTAGGAAAATCGGCTCGCGGTAGTGGTAGACATCTTGCCAATTGAAATCCCAATCTTGAATCCATATCAGATCGTGCTTATCGCCGGACGGGGTTGTTGCGACAAGGCGCATGTCGCGTCCGAGGAGATGCATGTGGGGCATCGCCGCCAAGAGGTAGACATCCGTTTTGAAGTTTTCGGATGCTAAGACCTCATACCACTTTTCACCGGCAGGGATAACGAAATCGCTGTTGATTGCGTCGCCGATGCGGAGCTTGGTGGTCTTCGCCGTTTTGGAGAAATATAATCCCAACCGCGAACGATCGCGTTCAACGTGTCCGGTGCGGTAGTAATGCACCTGCATGACGATATCGGCACCCTTCGGCAAGAGATACCCGACACCCTCCGGCAAGACAGACGGCGTGACACCGGGTGCCCAACCGCCAAGCGTTCCTGCGCTATCGAACCCCGGTCCCGTGCCTTCCGTGACATAGCCGGGTTTCGGGTCCTGTGCGTCAAGTTTACGCGCCTCGCCGTTCACATCGAGATAGGCGATGACGTGATGCACGGTCTTCCGATTACCGGGTTGCACGTCAACCGCTTGAACGTACATGTCCGTGTCGAAATTCGTGGGGATGATGAACTGGCGATACTCGTCTTCGCCTTCCGGTGCGATCTCATATTCAACCGGCATTTCAGCGATCCAGTCGGGTTCACCGAGTGCCCAGCCTTTAGGGAATTCAGGGGCGGGCGGGACCGCGTCGAGGTCGCCTGCGGGTGCACCGGCTTCGACCCAACCTGCGATCATCTGGATTTCGGTGTCCGTGAGGCGGCGTTCGTTCTTGAAGTCGCCGTAACCGACAGCGGGTTGCCACGGCGGCATGAGGCGTGCCTTCGTGTATTCGGCGATTTCGGTTGCCCACGCCTTCGCGTCGCTGTAGTCGGTGAGTGTGAAGGGTGCGACTTCGCCGTGCCGATGACACGTCTGACAATTCTTCTGGAGTATCGACGCGATGTGTTCGCTATAGGTAACCTCTGCGGGGATGTCCGTTTCAGGAAGATGGACCGTGCAGCCGAACGCCGGTGTCTCTTGCACTGGGATTTCGGTGTCGGTGTGCGTTGCGAGGAGCGCGTCGCGTAGGTAGTTATGCTTGATGCGGGTTTCGTAGCGGTTGTCGTCGATGGCACCGCGGTAGCGGAGGGTGTTGCTCGTATCCACGAGGATCGCCTGTGGTGTCATGGTTGCACCGAGGGCGCGTGCGAGTTTACCGGTTGCGTCCTTGACGACTGGGAACGGGAATTCCGCTTTGGCGGCGTAGCTTTTCACATCGTCCATGGAGTCGTTTTCGTTGGGGTAGACTCCGACGAAGGTGGTGCTTTGCGACGCGAATTCGTCGTGCAGCCGTTTCAGGCGCATCGTGTAGCGTTGCGCGACGGGGCATTCGGTTGCGAGGAGGACGAAGACGACGGGTCCCCGTTCAGTGAGTGCCTCTAAATTGTATGTATTCCCGTTGAGTGCGGTGAAGGTGAGGCGTGGTAGTTCTGTGCCGATCGGGACGTTGCCCGGTTGTAGCGTCGCTTCTTGGATGACGCGGTGTTTCTTTGGGATTGTATAGTCGTCGGTCGCAGTGTGCCCTGCGAGCGGTAGTGTGAGGATAAGGGATAGTATTAGGATATACGGTTTCATGTGGACCTCCGTTTGGTGATTTTGTTTGGTTTTAGTATAGCATGTTTTTGGGATTTTGTCAAGGGGTTTTAGCCCCGTAGGGGCGGCATCTGTGTAGAAACGCATATAACATAAGAATCAAGCCCTGTAGGGGCGGCATTTATATTACTCGTTCACAACGCGTCATTATCCGAATCAAAAACATATTTCTCTTCGTAGGCAACTTTAAAAAGTTCCAAAATCTCAAAATATTCCTCACGAAACGTTTTTTTCGAATGATGTTTTTCCTGATTTTTGATGTAGTTGACGAGATGATTCAATTGAGATTGCGCATACGAAAACGCGCCAAACCCTTCCTGCCATTCAAATCGCCCTACAACCCACCGTTTTCGGTTAATAAATTTTGATGAATGTGCCTTGATGTCTCTTACAAGATCAGATATAGCAGCGTCCGGTGTTAGTCCAATAAGGATGTGAACATGATCGGGCATGGAATTGATTTGAATGAGGGTTTGTTTTTTGTTGTTGATGATGCCCATGATGTAGCCGTGGAGTTCGGTTTTGTGTTGTTTGGGGATGAGGGATTGCCGGCCTTTGACGGCGAAGACAATGTGTATATAGATTTGTGTGTAGGTGTTTGGCATGGTTTTCTTTCTATAAAATTATACAGTTTTACATAGATACCGCCCCTACGGGGCTTGATTGTTTCGGGCACGCGTGGTCTACACAGATATCGCCCCTACGGGGCTAATGATGCGATGTTATACGCGCTCTATACAGATGCCACCCCTACGGGGCTTGATTGTTTGGGGCACCCGTGCTCTACATAGATGCCACCCCTACGGGGCTAATGATGCGATGTTATACGCGCTCTATACAGATGCCACCCCTACGGGGCTTGATTGTTTGGGGCACCCGTGCTCTACATAGATGCCACCCCTACGGGGCTAATGATGCGATGTTATACGCGCTCTATACAGATGCCACCCCTACGGGGCTTGATTGTTTGGGGCACCCGTGCTCTACATAGATGCCACCCCTACGGGGCTAATGATGCGATGTTATACGCGCTCTACACAGATGCCGCCCCTACGGGGCTTGGGTGTTTGGATAGCACCGTTCTATACAGATACCGCCCCTACAGGGCTTGGATCCTCTGGCTCTAACGCTGCTACATAGATGCCGCCCCTACGGGGCTTGGTTGTTTGGGGTAGCATTCTACACAGATGTCGTCCCTACGGGACTAAAGATCATTTTCTCCATTTTCTTACAACTACACAGATGCTACACTCTACATAGATGCCGCCCCTACGGGGCTAATGAGGCAATGTTATACGCAGGTCTACACAGATATCGCCCCTACGGGGCTTGCGTTCTTTGGATAGCACGTTCTACATAGATACCGCAGAAATACGCAGAAATACACAAGCAAATAAACCCTACGGGGCTTGGTTTCTTAGTATAACACCTTTACGGATGACATCAAAGAATTTTTAGCCCCGTAGGGGCGACATTTGTGTAGAAACGCGTTTACCCAAAGTCTTTAGCCCTGTAGGGGCGGTATCTAAAAAAATGGATAAAAAAAGGCGCGGTGTTGAAACCGCGCCTTTGTTATGTTGGGAATGGGAATTCCCGCCTATTTCAAGATGACCATTTTTCGCATGGTCGATGTTTCGTCGGTTTCGAGCTGGTAGAAATAGAGACCGCTCGCGACGAGTTCGCCGAACGAATTGCGACCATCCCAATACGCTGCACGATCGCGACTGGTGTAGTAGCCTGCGGATTGATGTCCGAGCTCTAATGTCCGGACGACGAGACCTTGCGCATCGTAAATGGTGAGTTTGACGTTGGTGTTGGTCGCTAACTCGTACGGAATCCAGGTTTCAGGGTTGAACGGATTCGGATAGTTGGCGAGCAACTGCGTCTTCCCTGGACGCGCCGATGCGATCAGACTCTGGAGATACTGTAGCGTCAAATACGCCGCAGGCGACCGATCATTCGTTGCAAGCAACAGATCGATCTGCTCCTGGATGCGGTCTACCTGAACCGCTGTGAGTCTTGCATGTCCTACTGTCGGCGCACCCGCTGCACCAGGATCACGATTGTCAAAGACAAGGAGCAGATCAAGGAAGTTGACTGCGCCATCACCGTTGACATCGTAAGCGGCATTGTTCGTTCCCGATGCACCGGCGACTAAAGCCGCGTCGACATTGTCAACCGTGCCGTCGCCATTGACATCGTATTTGGATTTGGCGGTTGTCGTGTCTCGTGGTCCCTGCTGTTGGGACGGTGTGTCGACATTCTCGCCACCAATTGCGATAGCACCCGGTGCCATCAAGCCAGTGGCAACACTTATGAGTTTCTGGTTATCAATGCGTATCCGCTGGATTCTACCCTGGTCGTCCGCCCAAAAGAGCTTGCCATCTGCAATATCAACGGCAATACCTTGCGGGACAGCCGTCGTAGTGATCACTTCTGATACACCTGACCCGTTAAGGTTCGCACTTCGGATTCTACCGGTAGTGTCGCTTGTCTGCTCCGTCCAGTAGACTTTATTGCCACCAAGGGCGATACCACCGAGGGTACCGGCACCTGTCACGATATTGCGAACGACTGTTGTGCCTTCGGTGTTTGCATACCGAACGCTTCCACCTGCCTCTGTCCAATAAATCCTACCAGCGGAGACGGCGATATTCATTGGGTCATCCAACCCTTGAATAAAGTTTGGTTTGAATTGCGTGCCGTCGACGTTCATCTGACGGATTCTGTTTCTGCCATTCGTCAGGTAAAGCTTACCGTTTGCACTATCAATTGCAATCCCATGGGGCAGGCTTGGGAGGTCCTTAAAGACCTCAGCCCCTGAGCCATCAAGGTTCGCGCTATGGATTTTTCCAGAGGCACCTCCTGTCCGCTCCGTCCAGTAGACTTTCCCGCCTGCGGTATCGACAGCAACATCGGTCGCGCTGTCAGCGATCTTCTCCGCTTTCTCACCGGCGAGACGATAGAGTTTTCCGTCGTCTATCCAGTACATTACGGGACGGTTGGCTGCTGCGACGTGGATGACAGCGTCTAAGGTGGTGCTAAAGTTTACGGCATCTAAACCGGTGACGCTTGCGCGCACCTTATTGACTTCACGTTCACTGCCGAGTGTGAGGCTCGTCTGTGCGCGTCCATTGGCGTTCGTCGTTGCGGTTTCAGCGGAGAGAGTTCCACCGCCTTCCGTCACTTCAAAGGTTACCCTAATGCCGTCAACGGCGTCGCCTTCTGCGTCTTGGACTTCAACGACAAGCGGGTTCGCGAGGGCACTGTCTGGGTTACCGCCTTGGTTATCACCAGACACTTTTGTGAGGCTTGCGGGTGGCGGCCCTGTGGTAATCGTGAATTCCACTGGATCCAGCCCATTTACGGTTGCCTGCACCGTGATGGTACCAGCACCCGTTGGGGTGAGGGGTGCCTCCGCCCTGCCGTTCCGATCTGTGTCCACACGGAGCGCATATCCTGTACCCCGCTGCGTAAGCCGCGCGTTGCGCGACGTAACTTGGAACCTAACACTCACACCCGTAACCCCGTCTTCGTTGTCGTCTAAGACTTGGACGACGAGCGGATCGGCGAGTTCATTGTTCAGCGTGCCGCGCTGGTTGTTTCCATCATACACTTCAAGATATTCCGGTGCCAGTTCCGCCGTGGCGGTGAAGGTTACCGAAACGCCATTGATCGTTGCGGTAACGGTGTTGGTGCCAGCATTTCTTCCCAACCTCAGACGTGCCTGCGCCTGTCCACTTGCGTTAGTTGTCGGGCTGGCTGGAGAAACACGACCGCCGCCGCGGGTTACCGTGAACTGAACAACCTGATTCGGCACTGCCTGACCTGAGGTGTTCACAACCGTCACGACGAGCGGGTCAGCGAGCCACGTATTGGGTTCACCCGTCTGGTTGTTCCCGTCAAATTCTACGAGACGGAGACCGGACGCAGTAACAGGTGTACGCGGAGGTGTGGTTGTAGGCGGAGCGGTTCCGGTTCCGGTGATTAAAAACCGACCTTGCACTGAATCATAGTTATTAGCACTGGCGGTGACGTGGTTTCCAGAACCCGGCGTGCTCCCCCGTGTAAGGGAGACTGTAGTGGTACCGTTGGTCCCGGTCGATACACTTGAACTGGCGAGCGTCCCACCTGTAGCACTTAGGCTAACCGTTACATTCGCCGGCTGGCCACTCGAATCGGTTGCGGTAATGGTAACAGTAGCAGTTGTCCCAGGGGCACCATTGAATGGATCTACCCGAACGGTGAGGGTTCCCGTTTGCACCGGTGCCGCTGTTACACTAACGGTAACTGAATGCCGAGTATCATTGACAAAGATAGTGAGGCTAAAGTCAGCGACTTGATCAGGTAGCGTGAGTGTGCTTGTGAAGGTGGTGCCTGACCGTGTGAAGCTTCCGACATTCGCTCTCAGGAAGGTATCACCGAGTCCGCCTGGATCAATGCTTGCGTTCGCAGGTGCGGTAATCGTAAGTGTTGCCGTGCCACCAGCAGTCCCAGTGACAGTAGACGGAACGTCAACCGTCACGAGTGGTGGTGGTGCGGTGTCATCTTCATCGTCAGCGGGGTCGTCCCTGGGTGTGGTTGCCCGACCATTGACATTGAAGGTCTTTGTCCGAGTCCGCCCATTAGAGATATCAATTCTTGAGAAAACTTGTTTCGCACCCGGCAGATCACCTACGTTGTATCTTACTGAGGCTCGACCAGTATCGTCAGTGTTGACGACTATGAACAGCGCTGTGTGGTCAGGAACGTCCGCAGGCGAGTCATCTATCTCTTCACCGGGATCCCCTGGCTCAGGTCCCGATAACTCTCCACTGTTGGTCGTGAACGTGACGGGTGCATCTGCAACGATCCGTCCACCTGCATCTCTCACAAGGACAACCAAGGGCTCATCAAGGGGCTCATCAACAGGAGCGTGTTGATTATCACCATCTACTATCGTGATCGTTGCTGCATCTGTTGATACTACTGTTGTTGCCGTCGCCCTAAATGTTATGGCTGTCGCTCCTGCTGCTGTCGCACTGACATTCTGATTTGTTGCTGTACTCCCTAATTGGAAGTAGACTTTGGCATCACCACTGCGATCGGTTTGAACGAGTACATCATCATCAACATCAGTAGGAGTGTCATCGGCGGTCATCGGATAAATCGATGTAGCCGTGACCGGGTCATTGATATTCGAGATATCAGTAAATTCGCTTGCCCAGTTATCAGAGGCATCAACATAGGCGATTGTGCCGGGGACAGGAAGGAAGCGCTCATTTGTGTCCGTGGCGTTATTTGAACTAAACGTGACTATCGCCATCGGGATGCCTCTGTTCTTCTCATCTCTTACTCTAACGACAAAGGGGTCTGCAAGCCGTCCTCCGGTGGCACCTCCCTGAGGGCTGCCACCGACTATTTCCATTCTCGGGTAACCGTAGACAAAAATAGCAGTCACAGGAGGTACGGTCGTTCCTGGAGCCTTTATAGTAACTCTGTTAGTTCCGCCTCTCATGTCGAGATGCACATTGGAACCAGTATCGCTGCCTGTCGCAGCGTTACTGGATGTCTCCAGTGAACGACTGGAACTACTTTTGCTCATGGGGGCACCCGCATTATCCCCAGTATAGCCTTTTTGTACATAAAATTGTCCGGGCCCCTCGACAACTTCAAGCGTAACCGGAGTATCAGCAGCAGGAGTTACCGTAATTTGAACCGGTGAATCATGAGTATCGTCCCTCCCGACGCTGTAATTACCACCAGCGGGAATAGTCGTAGCAGCAAAACTCAATGCTGTCGCGGGTGTGGTTTTATAGTTGACTACATAGACCGTATAAGCCATAAGGAGGCCTGATACTACCCCGCCGCGGTTATCAGCGGCAACAGTGGAATCAGTGACCCTGACTACAACTGTTCCTACACCGGTAGGTTCAAGGGTTAAGGTGATGGAGCCTGAAAACCGTTCATCATTCGCTGCAGCATCATAACTGTCGTGCGAACGCTCATACATCGTAAGACTAGCAGCCCTAGCACTGGGGACGTTATTGCTTCCTACCTTTTTAATAGCCGCGCTTCCAACAACCGTAATGGTAATCTGCTCCTGATCATAATAGTGAGCATCATCATAATCTACTGGTGTATCAGTACCAATTGTAAATCCAGATCCATCAGTATTATCATAAAACATGTTAGTGCGATCAGCTGCTGGTACAGAAGTACCGGTTGTATCTGTTGAGGGGACTGACGTGAACCCTGGCCTCCTCTCCGCACCCTTAAGGGTTATAGGAACCCGTATCGTAAACTCCTGGTTCTGGTATACCGTCCGAAGGTCACCGTCGCTGGAGCTGTGGTTTCCAAAGGTCAGCGCGTCCGCGGTGCCCTGCACGCTGAACGCCAGCACGAGGGTCATCAGCAGTCCGAGTACAATTTTTCGTGTCGTTAAGGTGTTCATGAAAAAATATACCTCATCTTCGTTTTATAAGGTTGTGCAGGACTGAGGCACGGGACCTTGTCCTACAGGTCAATGGATATTCAGCGCGGGCTTCGTGGGGAAACCCGCACGCGTGCCTCGCTGTTTATTGGTTATTGGCTATCGGCTTTCAGCCGTCGGCTGTCGGCAGTCAGTCATCAGTCCCTTTCAAGGATGTTTGAATCTTTGGGTGATAACTCTTCTTGCTGGAAGCGACGTGCCGATCGTTATGTGTGCAGCTACATTTGGCAGCTGCGAAAGTCTGTTATTGGAGACCGTCGACTATCGGTTTCCATCAGCAAAGCGGAAACATCAGTAGTGCCCCCTGTGACAGGTATCGTTCGTATAATCGCAACAGCCGACTGATTTCTTTTGGTTCTTGCTAATTTCTGAATATAATATGAATGCCTTCTTTGTAGCACAATCTTTTAGATTGTGTGCACTAAGACGCAAACTAAAAGTTTGCGGTACAAGGACAGGACACTGGTTACTTGTTATCACTATGTTTGTTGCTTTTCTTCGGATTTTGCTTCAAAATGATGCGGACGCGTCGTTCCTAATGTAAATTATAATATATATCTGTGTGTTTTGTCAAGTTTTTTAATGGTTGTTAGTTTGCCTCGCAGTGAGAGTTAATAGTTATTAGTGGTTTGCGTGGAAGTTTTTTATTAAAAGAAGCGCGTATTGGACAACCGCTGGAAACTGACTGCTGATAACTATAGCGATTAACTTTTAAACGTTGGGATTATGGGTTGGTTACGTATTTTGTTAGCGGATGGAAGGGTGGAAGAGTGGAAGGGTGGAAGAGTGGAAGCGATACTGACTACTGATAACTGACAACTGACAACTATTCGCGTCTGAAGCGGGATTTGCAGGATTTAGGGATTGACCGGATTAGGAAGGCGAGGACACACTCCTCGCCCACCAGCAAGGGTGGAAGATTGGGCGTAAAAGCGGTAGGTGACAGGTTAATTTGATTGTTGTTTCTGCTGGCCATTATGGCTTGCCAGCACTTCTTCCAGCGTTTTGCCTTCTTTATGGGCTCGCACCAGTGCCTTATATACTTCCTCTCTACCTTCCTCTCTACCTTCCTCTCTACCTTTTTCTCTACCTTTTTCTATACCTTCCTGAAGTACTTTTTCTTTGAATAGCTTGGCATATCCTAACATGATAATCTCCCATATATGTGATACGATGAAAAACCAACCGACTATTAACGTCATTAAAACCGACGTTCGTGTTAATGTCGTTTCACCTAAAGCATCCCACGTCCAACTGGTAAGCAATTCAGCACCAGTGTGGGCAATTGTTAGGATTGCAAAGGTCCAGACAAATAGGTTAAACCATTTACGTGGGATTCTTACTAATGATACATAGTCGTTTTGGTTGTCATTCGTATCATTCGTAGTTTTTAAGGTCATATAAATATAGAATCTTGCTCCTACTCATAGCGTTTATATTGTATAAGAACCCCTATGTCGCAGTTTCTTACACAGGTCTGTGAGAATTTTACCTTTTTTTTCAGATATTTGTCAAGTTAAATCAATATTAAGAAACAAATTTTAGGTTTTAGGGAAGGAAGAATGGAAGCGGAAAGGTGGATTGTCTGAAGCCGGATTTGCAGGATTTTGAGGATGAGGAATACATTCGGAGTGCTATCGCGTAAATATACCATTTTCTATAGATATAACACCCCTAATGAAGATTAAGTATTTAATCGGGTAATTTTTTCCGATGCCCGGTGCGGTTACAAACCCCACCATAGTGTCAATTTAGGGACTTTTTGTCTTATTTCGTCGCAGCTCTTCTACAGATGCCGCCCCTACGGGGCTTGACTCATATATTACGTCGATTTCTACACAAATGCCGTCCCTACGGGACTAAAGAGGCATTCTGGCGTGTGCAAAGTTTATGGTTAAAACCCGGCGCAGCATCGTAGGTTGGGTTGAACGGATACCACCGAAACCGTGAAAATCATAAAAAAACGAACTTTTCTCCTGACACGCCACATCCGCCGCAGAACGAGTGAAACCCAACGCTCTTGGTCTGAAGTGCCACACCTCACGAGGGGCCGTATGAAGTTGGGTTTCACTCTGTTCTTGAGTGTATATCGCAGCCTCTTAGATTTGATGTGTGTTTGAAACACGCACATCTGCCTCTCAACGCCGTTCAACCCAACCTACAAGAGCACAGAAACCCTAAATTGACACCTATGGATATTAGGTTTTAGGGAAGGAAGAGATGAAGATTAAAAAATTAATTCGGTAGTTTATTGGGACAGTCCGGTGCGGTTACAAACCGCACCTACCGGGCCTGGGGGAATCGCCAGGGGTGCGGAAGCGGTTTTGATACAAAGAGCCACAGGCTAACAGCCTATGCTACAAAAAAAATAGAGCGGTGGACCCCGGAGTCCGCCGCTCTATTTTTTTGGGTAGGTTAGTTAGAATATCCCTGAGTTTACTCTTGTACTTTCTTCAATTCACCCCACGTGGCCGTGAGTTTACCAGCAGCGCCGACGTGACCTCTCAGGCGGGTGCCAATCGTAAGGAGTTGGCGCTGTCCGTCTAAGGAAACATCTTCGATCTGATAATAGTAGACGACGTTGGGTTTTGCACTTGTATCGGTGTAGGTATAGGACTGCTTCTCAGAAGTCGTGCCTGCACCGGCAATCATTGTTTGGTTGATGACCTTGAACTCGCCATCCTCTGCTTCACTCCGCTTGATGAAGAATCCAGCGTTGTTCAGCTCGGACTGGGTTTCCCATTTAATCACAACCTGACCGGTAAGTTGATCGCGCTTCGGATAGAACATGGAGAGTTCGACGGGTAGCGGACCACCAGCATCATAGCCGGGTGTTCCAGCGTCTTCGTCGCTGCCATACCAAGTGATCTGTCCACTGGCGAGATCGGTCATGGATGCTTGTCTCCAGCCATTCGCGGCGGTGCCCATGGTCGCCATGTTCATGGCATCCATTTCCCGACGGATCAACGAACTCCGCATCCCTTCAGCCATTGGCAATGCCCATGCTGCCGCGCCGTTTTCAAGGTTACCAGCCATGTCGCCATATTGCGTCACACCAGTATCTTGCGGTGGCATCAGGACAAGTTTGAATGCCGTCTCGCTGAGGAGCATATACCGTCCGGTTTGATCCAATTGATCTGCACTTGAGGCATCTATGATAGCCACATTGCTTAAGTTACCGGAGCCGCGGCCCGAGTAAGCAATAATCAGCAGAGATTGCCCTTTGCCCATGTTGCCTGCATTTGCACTGACACCCAACGTGTTACCGCTGAGGTCAATCACAAGCGAGCTGCCAACGACATCTGTATCGGCAGGATCGTTTGAGATGTTGAGCATCCAGCCATCAAGACTAACTTCTTCAGCGGCCTGGTTCGTGAGCTCAATCCACTGTGGGAATCTGCCGTTGCCACTGTCAGCCATGATTTCGGTAATCGTGATATCAGCAGCTGTTGCGCCCGGTGTTGGTGTTGACGCAGGTGGCGGTGGTGCGGGTGGAGTTACAGGTGCCGGTGGTGGCATCACGTAACTATTCGCGGCACCCGGTGTTCCAACGCGCCGTCCACTGAGGTTAGAACTTGGACGCATGGACATTGCCCAACTCGCTGCGGCAGTACCATCGACGGCATCGGCTACACGAGACATAGAAACGAGATCTGAAACGACGGGGTGATCTGCACTCGTTGAGGTTACACCACCCATCCCCGGTACTTGCCAGAAACCGGAAGCCGGATTGTTGCCAGCTGAATCAATAAGCGTGTATCCAGCGGGGAGGCTTCCAACCGAGATGACCCATTCTTTGGAATCAATACCGATCGCTGCAGTGCCTGGATTGTGGAGTTCGATATACTGGCTCGTTTTGTCATTACCATCGAGTCCCCACATAATCTCGTTGATGATCAAAGCACCAGCGGCATAAGCGTTCGTTGATGCACCATCGTAGCCTGTGTAATCAGCATGTGCCTTATCGGCTTGAGGCGATTTTGCGTCACCGTGTCCGCTGCCAGTGGCTTCGGTGATGTCCGCATAACCCAAATTGAGCGTACCGCCATTACGGAAGAAGTTATCCAAATCGTCCGCAGGGAATGTCAACGAAAGCTTCGTAATATTGTAAAGCGCTTTCGCAGGATCCAATTTTTTCGTGTTGACTTTGTTTCCGGGATCAACGATACCGGTGTCACCGATATCTGCGCCATGGATGACGAGATATCCACCTGCCGGAACGACAAGTTTCGCGCCGAGCGTGGTGTCGTTTGTAACCCCATCAAGGACCTTTTGACGTGCTTCGTATGCTACCACAACATCGGTCTTTGCAGCAGCGGCTTTATTCACCCTGACCATCAGCGTTTCGTTTGCGAGTCTGGCATTTCTGACAGTCGTTTGGGCATCTGTCAAGACTCTCGAAACTCTTTGGACAGCCGTCAACGGGGTATACGTATTCGGAACCGGTAGCACCTTGTCGTCAAACGACTTGATTGAAACAGTGACATAACCGTTATGACCGTCATTCGGCGAGATGGTTACGAAGTAGGTATGGTACATGTTGTCCCGACCTGTAGCGTCGGGTAAAGCAGCAGTATTAGTACCAGCCATGTCGGTGTAATTCGTTATATCACGCGTCAATTCGCTGGTTTGTGCGCTTCGCGAGCCACTCGTAGCTACCACATGAGCACCTTTAAGCGTTGTACCTTTGGTAATAGCTGTCGCTTTGCCGTTTTGGACATCAATCAGTTTTGTGGCATCCTTCATGATATCGGCAATTCCGTTTGGTTCTTCCGTGAGGATGACACGGACGGTAAAATCACCGGTTTCAATAAAACCACTGGCACGTCGCTCATCAAGACGATCAACACCAACAACACCGGGAACACCTGTATCACCAACTGCTGTGCCACTGACACCCATGTTGTATTGCGGGTTACCCTCGTCGTCGTCAACGAGTTGGACTTTGTAGACCGCAGCGCGGTTATTCTTACTGACTGCGTGACCGTCATTTCTGACCAGCGTAATAAAGGCTTCATCCGCCCGTTCCATCCTATCCTTGGGGATCGAGAAGAGCAGGGTGTGGATTTCCAACTGTTGACCACCACCCCTTTGTGCCGTATACGCGTCTGTTAACTCACCTGCGTCTATTGTAACAAGGAACTCTTTGCCCGGATTGGTCGGATCCCTATGTGAAAGCTGGATTGTGGTAGCTGTTTCAGCAGTATTCTTAAGAATACCGAGTGAACGCCCCTCGGCATCATAGGCATCAACGACGAGGTCGGTGACATCAAGCGCATTGGCATCACCACGGTCTTCCACATCAACGTTTGTCACATCTGGGTCTGAAAGGTTCACTATCTGAGCAGTCTTGATCGAAAGGCGTATAATTGTACCTTCGGTAAGGGCGCGAGCCGCCTCACGATTACGACCAGATGCGATCTGAATGCCACCACCGTCGGACGATACGTCTTCCATATCTACGTCTGCCGAGATCGTGACATCAAACGAACCGTGATCTGCCATCGCGGACGGCACGTAGAAGGCAAGCCCAAAGGCAAGCAACACCACTAAAAAAGTTAAGGAAAATGTCAAGTTCTTTGACAACGTTAACATTAGTTTTCCTCCATTTAAATCAATCTAAAAAACATTCTACTAAAATCGTGGGGTGATGGGATTCTCACCCCTGCGCGCTTTCGGAACGCGCTTCATACTATCAAACATCAAGAACAGATTTTCAGGGAATGAAATCCATTCTGAACTAACCTTAGAGTGCGTGTTTTCTAAAACTCGGTGCGATTCGGAAACCGCATCTACCAGTAACAGTAGGGTTTTTGGAACACGCTTGAAAAATTTGGGTTTGGGAATTCTCTCTGTATGCTTTGTGTGAACATTGCGATAGGTTGAGCCAAACCACTTGTATAAACGTTGTTAATTGTAAATAAGTTACGAAAAAGTGTCAAGTCTTTTTTGCGGTTGCAGGAGTCGGGAATCGGAATTCCCTCCTACCCCGCTCAAATCTTTTACATTGGTGTTGGGAATTTTGAATTCCCTACCACATATAGTATTTATTATACTACATTTGTGGTATTTGTGTCAAATTTTTCTTCAAAAAAATCTTGTAGTTTCGCTGGATGTTGGGTTTTAACCCCCCTTGATCCCCCCTTATCAGGGGGGCAGGCGGTTTGCTGATCCCCCCTTATCAGGGGGGCAGACGGTTTGTTCAACCCAACCTACATCTAAACCTACGTATTTAATTATACCCAAGAATGCGTTTCTTGTCAAGTTTTTTTGAAAGAAATATTGTGTCTACGTGTTGGAAGGGGGTTTCCCTCCACATCCTCGCAGTCTACTATACCTTTTTTAACACCAGTTAGTATAAAATAGTTACGAAAAAATGTCAATACTTTTTTTCGTCTGTTGGGAATTTTAACAGAATTCCGGTATTTTGTCAAGTATTTTTTTCAACACCCCGTGAAAAACGCGTTTTTCGGCGTTTTTTGCGGTTGAAACGTTATAATTATAGTGTAATGTGTGTTTTTTGTCAAACATTTTTTTGAGCAGGGGGCATAAATATTTTGGCAGCCGGTTGTCAATATAGGGAACGCTATATCTTCCGCGTTCTGTTAGAGCTGGTCTTCAATCCATTCATCGTCGTGGTCTGGATTATAGATAAGGCCTTTTCGGATGTCAAGACAGAGATCCAGGTATTCGAGTACCATGTGTCCGACAAGGACAGGTAGCTCGGCGGGTAGATCCGCGACTTCTATTGTCCCCTCCCGTTCTAAGACGGTATACCGGACATCTGAATAAACTGTCCGCGTTACGATCCCGTTGGTCGTCTGTGCCCTTCTACTTCTAACAGGTGTCAAGCCGAGTTGCTCAATAATGGGTTTCGGTAAAGATAACCCAGTCGCACCGGTATCAACGATTGCGTCTTCGATGGTCACTTGCCGAATATCCTCAGGTTTGATAACACCAGCCTCTGCTAAAAACTGATCTTTTCGATTTGCGAGTTGAATTTTTGTTGTGTGTTTCATTTTTTTCTCTTTTTGTTGTTTATCGTTAAAATGATTTGCCATGTGAATTTCCTCCTCTGTTACACTATAACAGAGGTGTGTGGTGGGTGTCAAGCGATAATTTATTTATACACAGATGCCGCCCCTACGGGGCTTGATCGGGGGCGCGACCGTTTTTCTATACAGATGCCGCCCCTACGGGGCTTGGTTCCTTTGGTTTTAACGCTGCTACATAGATATCGCCCCTACGGGGTTGAAGAGGGCTTTTACAAAGAGGCGAGGATACAATCCTCGACAGCGGGGGGTGGGCGCATACGGGGTTGAAGAGGGCTTTTACAAAGAGGCGAGGATACAATCCTCGACAGCGGCGGGGGGCACAGCCTGAGGATTTACAAAGAGGCGAGGATACAATCCTCGACAGCGGGGAGTGGATACAATCCTCGACAGCGGGGAGTGGGGTGGGGACCTCGTTCACACCCTACGCGGTTTGCTTTTTTAATTTTCCGCGTTTCTACAGAGAATGGCGGTCAACAGTAGGGGCGATATTTGTGTAGAATGAGAGAATATCAAGTAGCCGATTTAATTGCGGCGGTTTGTTGGAATTGAGGGTATCAGAAAGATCTTGAAGATCGCTGTTTGTCTCTATGGCAAGTCTTTCAATCCCCCCTTGTGCTTCTACCACATTGCGTAGGGCACTCGCCAACATATTGATGTCTCGGTCGTCCTCATAATTTTCCAAGGATACCTCCAGATAATGCTTTGCAAACTCGGGGTCGGCGAGGTCTTTGAGAAGATAGTCCCTGAAATCCGCGGTACATTTAAGTACAGATTCTATATTCATTGTTATTATTCCTTACTGCGCTGCAAAAAATCGTTCCAACGAATCTGCCTATTTTTAAGTATAGTTCATTTCCGAAGGCCTGTCAAATTATTTCTGATCTCTTGTAGGATTCCACAGATGTCACCCCTACGGGGCTTGGGGAGGCAAAGAGGCACAGGAAATTAACGGTCTCGTAATACAAAGAGGCGAGGATACAATCCTCGACAGCGGGGGGTGGGCGCAATCCTTGACAGCGGCGGTGCGGACGGCATACGGCGTATGCCTGCTACAATTTCTGTGCGGACGGCATACGGCGTATGCCTGCTACAATTTCTGCGCTTTTAGGTCCGCCCACTTTAGGAGCTGCTTTCCTGCCGCTGAGATATGCCCGCGCAAACGCACCGTTGCCAACGGCTGCCGATTTCCTGACAACGAAACATCTTCTATCCGGTAGTAATAGGCGACATTCGGTTTTGTTGTCGTATCTGTCCATGTGTAGGTGTGTCGTTCGGCTGTTGTGCCTGCACCTGAAATCAGCGTTGCGTTCACCTTGACAAACGGACCTTGCCGCGTCTGGCTCCGCAGGATATTGAACCCGGCGTTGTCCAGTTCCGATTGGGTTACCCATTCGAGGAGAACGCCTGCACTTGTGCGATTTGCACTGAAATGCGATAACATCACGGGTGCCAGACCGCCACTTCTATATCCGGGCGTACCAATATCAGTCTGATGTCCGTAATACAGATTCATAGGCTGATGCAGATCTGCAGCACGTTCCCAACTCGTCGCCTCAGTACCTGTCAGCGCAATACCATTTCTATAACGGCGTGTTAACGATGTACGCGCCCCGTCCTCTGTTCGTCCAGAAGGCAGTGTCCACGTAGGTGTATCAACACCTTTTTCACCATCAAGATTCCCTGCCATATCGACCAACGTGCCATCCGGTGAAAATAACTTCAGTGCAAACCCTGACGCAGACAGCACGGCGTTCTCAGGCAAGCCGAGTCCACGCGTGCCCCTGTGATGTTGGTAGAGATCGTAAATCTGCTCTTCTGAAAGATGCTCAGAACGCCTGCGGTTTCTTGTTACCAGAAGTACGCCGTGATTTGGTGCGATATGTAACGCCTCCAACTCGATAACTGAATACCGATGGCGGACCTCACTATCGCGCGCCTCAATAACCAATTTCCAGCCCTTCAGATTTATGGGTGTCGCAGCGATGGCGGTGTTGTTGTATAACTCTATCCACTGCGGTTGGGAGAAAAGCCCACCGTTTGTGGCAAACATCAGTTCACTAAAAGTGATGCGTCCGGCGGGGTTGTCGTCGGTAACTGCATCGTTGGGATATCCGGGGGTGCCGAGGCTTGTTGCCAACGGCGTTCCGGCTTTATATCCAATCCCTGATTGATATCCGATCGCTGTCCACGCTGCCGCAGTATAGCCGCGTTTGCTAATGCTAACGCGTTGCCATGCTTGCCCTTGTGTCAGGTGTGCCTCTTCTCTATTCGGTGGTCGGAAGGTATGCACGAGGGGCCAGACCTGTGTGGCATAATCAACAGAACCTCGGAAGTAATTTCCAGCGAGATCTTCAAATGCCTCAGGTTTTCCATTTTTATCTGTGGCACTCCGCAGAATTAGCAGATAGGGGGTGCTTGGGAGTTTCATCTGCGGTGCGATGAGATACTGTGGCGGTACATCGCGTTTGCTATTTGGGTTTTCAATGTTCTGCCCGCTGATGAGATCGGTTTCGCTCGGGTCGGTATTGGTGATCAGCAAAACGCCGCCCGCAGGCAGTGTATATTCTGGAAAAGTGACGATGTCAACATCTTTGTCAGCACTTCTGCCTCTGGAATTGACAATGCTAATTTCCCACATTTCCAGGGCGACACTTTCGTTGCTGATGTTCTTGAGTTCAAGCCAGTCGTTTTTGTCGTCCTCAGTATTGCGAATTTCGTTGAAGATAACACGCCTTTGGTTGACAGGGGTAGGACGTAAGATAATTCTCGGTTCGTCTACAATAGCGGCAGTAATTATATCGCTGCCGTCCTCACCCTCACCGATGGTCACGCTTATAGTTGCGGTCTTGTTTTCGTTACCTGCGGCATCGTATGCGCCCCCTGTTTCAATCCGCAATCTCATTTGCCGTGCCATCGCCGGTGCTATTTCCACGATGTAGTCTCTCCCGCCAACGAGTGCTTCAAAGTCGGTTATCGTTACATCGGTTCCTTTAATCACCATAATCCCCGATTGCTCAAGATTAAGCACCGGTTCACTGAAAGTAAACTGTATTTTAAAACTATCTGGTAGCGAATCCGATACGGGCTTAACACTTACAATTCTCGGTTGTCTGGTATCTATTTCAACCAACGTCGGCTCATCTCTGTTCTCTACAGTCGTATTCCCTGCGAAATCAAATGCCCGGGATTCAACAAGATAAAATCTCAATGTCCTTTCTTGATTCTCATTGGGTGTAAAAGTGGTCGTGTATATCCGACGTGTCGCGTCCACTTTCCACTCGGCTGTTGTTACCTCTCTTTTGTATCCGCCAACGTACCAAATAAGGTTCGTCAAACCGTTGTGGTCGGGGGTCAGGAACTCTTTCGCGACAACAACAGATTCATCGAACGTAACCCTTATATCAAATGGTCCGTTTTGGATGTCTGATGGCGCACTGATCCGTCCCACGGGAGGTTTGGTGTCTATCCCAACTGTTACTCTTTCCGTCGGGTCCCTGTTTGGGTTAAGTGCTTTGTCTTTTACAAGATACGCATCCACATAGAGCGTTAAAGTTCCTTCGGACGTAGGCAGAATGGTGGCAGTATACTCGGTGTGTGCCGTATCACCCGCGGCAGCCCACTCTGTTATCGTTGCCTGCGCCGTGGCTGTGATTCTTAAATTTGACTGAGTAAAACGGTCAGGGAATAGCAGCTCTTCACTGAAGACTATTCTTACTTTAAATTCATCACCGTTGTATATCAACCCTTTTTCCCGTATCCGTTCATCCGTGTAATAATTAGGAAAGAAGTTACGATGGTTGTCTTCTATCACAGGGAGGATGGTGACGGTTGGAGGCGTTGTGTCTGCCTCTTGTGCGTCTGCCTCGGTGTAGATCCAACTGGTAAGTGCGAGCAGAATTAGAGAAAGTGCAAAGAAATGTTTCATGGTTTTCACTTCCTTAGGACTTACGCATTTTTTTACCAACAGCCACTACTACACGCCGCTGGCGAGGTTTAAAACCTCGCCAGCGAGGAAGCTGCGTAAGTAAAATCCGTTTTTTATTTTTTTATTTTAAGATGTTGTTCACAATTATAACACCCTTAGCAAACATTTGTCAAAATTGTAGGTTGGAGGGAGTGCTCATCGTCTGAAGCTGGATTTACTGGATTCACGGATTTACCAGGAGTATTCCTGAAATGAAAATTACCCAGCTATGAGTGTCAATACGGGTTGCCGAAATTCTTTTCCTGAAAATCATAATAATCTTGCAAATCCTGCTTCAGACAAAATTCTATAATCTTGGAAATCCTGCTTCAGACAATGAACACAACACATTTGCGAACCGCGCGCAACCTATGTTATAATACTTCAAAGGAGATGTTCATGATGACAGTGAACCTTGCAATCGCACAATTACTTTTAAGCGGACTCCTCGGCGGCGTTACCTTAATATGGGGTATCTTCCGGTACCGACGGAGCAGCCAACGGCGGCGCGATCGCTACAATAAATTGCAGGCGTACCTACTTTGGATACTGAGCGCGCTGATCGCGGTGAGCTGCTTTTTCCCGCTGGCGCACCTCTATACAGAGCACCTCTGGTTCGAGAGCGTTGTCTATACGGATGTGTTCTGGGGATTGCAAAAGGTACGGTGGTTCGGCTTCGCACTCTTCTTTATTATCGCTGCTGGGTTCATGAACGCCAACACCGCCATTGCGAACATCCTCTGCCCGGAATCCAGCGAGTTCCGACGCTGGACACACACGCAAACCTTCTCCTTCCATCGGGTGGTCGTTTGCCTCACCTTAATCGCAAGCCTACTGCTCGCTGCACCGATGCTCCTATTGGAGAACGCCTTTCTTCTGTAC
Source organism: Candidatus Poribacteria bacterium (assembly GCA_026702755.1). Classification (NCBI taxonomy): domain Bacteria; phylum Candidatus Poribacteria; species Candidatus Poribacteria bacterium. The sequence continues at coordinate 20,477 of JAPPBX010000021.1, forward strand.
CTGAACCAACCGGAAGCCGCCGCTGCCGAAGGTGCAGACGCATCGCTCCACTTCGGGATGGACCGGAATTTTTACCTCTTCAGTTTTCCGCTGCATAAATGGGTCAGCCTCTGGGTACAGATAACGATCTGGGTGACGTGTGTCATCGTCGGGCTGATGTATAACTTCTATTATCGTAGAGATGCCCACACGATGGCACGTGTCAAGCGGCACATCATCTTTCACGGGTCGGCTTTATGGCTGCTGCTGCTGGTCGTCGCGGGCTGGCGAAACTACGTTAATCTCTGGAATAAAGTCTACACAAGTCCACTGACGCAGGAGTTGTCATCGCTTCACGGGTTGTTCTATACCGATGCGTACTTGGAAGGCGCGACGAAGCTTTACTGTGGCGTGCTGGTCGGGATCGCCGTAGCGGTTGTACTGAATCTCTTCTGGCGGAGACGGCTGTTGTGGTATACGACTTTGGCGGTGTGGGGTTTGAGTTACGTACTGCTGATTCACGTCTATCCACTCGGGCTCTACGTCTGGGAGCTCCGCGCCGAACCGTTCGACAAAGAGGCACGGCACCTGCAACGGCACATCAAAGAGACGCGCCATGCGTTTGAATTGGATACCATTGTAACAGAGGACCGCGTGACAGGACTCGCCACACTCGATGTGATAGAAGCGAACCCCGCCGTCAAAAAGAACATCCAACTCTGGGATAGGCGCGTGCTGTATGAGGTACTCCGTGAAGACCAGATTAAACGGCATTACGACTTCCATCCCTACACCGATGTCGATAGATACTGGGTCGATGGTGAATACCGACAGGTGCTGATCGCGGCGCGTGAGGTGGATCCGGCACCGAACATTCAGGACTGGTACCGACTGCGGCTCCAATTTACGCACGGCTTTGGGGTATGCGTCGCCCCCGTCAACGAGTTCATTGAGGATGGATTGCCGAACTTCTGGGTCGGTGGCGCGCCGGTAGAGAGCATACACGACGAACTGAACGTGGCGCGTCCTGAGATTTACTACGGCGAGATGACACACGACTACGCCATCGTGAAGGCGGAACGCAAGAAAGACGATATTTCCGCGGACCCTGATGCCACCGCCGCAACGCCCGAAGTCGCCGAATGGCAGCGGCATACGTATAAAGCGGACAGCGGCGTGCCGTTAGGTGGGTGGTTCCGACGATTCTGTTTCGCCCTCCGCTTCGATTTCTTCCGTACCCTCCGTTCGGAGCGGTTGACACCGGAGAGCCGTGTGATGTTCCGACGGAAGATCGGCACCCGTCGCGGGGATCGGCTTATCAAGGACCGCGTTTCGCATATCGCCCCCTTCCTCAACTACGATCCCGACCCGTACATCGTCATTAACAAAGGAGAGTTGTGGTGGATTATCGACTTCTATGTGACGAGTCGGTATCACCCGAACGCACAGGTCTATGCTGACGACACGGCGCGGCTGACGGAGAACGATCCCTACATGGAGCCGAACTTCAAGAAGTTCAACTACATCCGAAATGCAGGGGTCGCTGTCGTGAACGCCTATACCGGTGACGTGAATTTCTATGCGATCGAGCAGAAAGGGCGCGATGAGCCGATTATGAAAGCGTATCAACGGGCGTTTCCGAATCTCTTTAAACCGGTGTTGGAGATGCCGGAGGGGTTGGCGGCACACCTTCGCTATCCCGACTACCTCACCCGGATCCAAGCCAAAATGTATGGCGATTATCATCAGGATGCCTCTCCTTTCTTCCAAACCACGGATACTTGGTCAATCCCGAAAGAGACCTATTACTCGGAAAAACCCGATCAAGAGATGATGCCCTATTACGCCATGCTCCAGTTGCCCGGAGAGGACACACCGGAATTCGTGAATGTGATTCCGTTTACGCCGCCGGAGAAAGAGAAACGGCTGCAGGCGTGGATGGTCGCCCGCTGCGATGAACCGAACTACGGACAACGGATCGTCTATATCCTTCCTGAAGGCGCAGATGTTGCCGGACCGACGCAAGTCGAAGAGGACATCGATAAGGAGACCGGACAGGAACAGGTCGGGTGGGCAAAGACGAGCGACATCATCCGCGGCAATCTGCTGATTATCCCGATTGAGGATGCACTCTTCTATGTCGAGGCGATCTATCTGCAAGCGAAGAAATCGGAGGAGGCGAACGGTGACGAGAGCACGCCGCGCCGTCCGAAGTTGGAGATGGTCGTCGTGAAAGCCGGGTCGAACGAGCTTGGGACAGCGAAGACGTTTGATGAGGCGTTAGATGTTATCTTTTTGGGACTCCCAGCGAACGGTGCTGTAACGGGTGACGATACCGCCGAGCCGACATTAGCGGACTTGGTGAAAGAGTACCGTGACCAGCAGACAAAACGGGATGCTGAGGCGGATCGGCTATTCGAGCAAATCCTCGAGAAAATTTCAGAGAATGATCGGTAGGAATTGGTTGTCAGTTATCAGTTGTCAGTTAAATTCCGCCTGATAAGAGGGTTCTTCTGTCTGAAGCTGGATTTACTGGATTCAAGGAACGCCTGGTGAAACTTACAACCACCAGGCGTTTCTTATTTCTAATTATGACCTTCAAGATGCCAGTCTATTCGCTGATTAATATTATCTATCTTCTTCTCAAGGCTTTGGTTAATATTGTCTATTTTCTGCTCAAGTCGCTTCTCAACTTCTTTTAAATCATCTTTGGTTGCTGACCTGAAAAAATTGATCACAGTTCCCAGTGCAACTATACCAGAGAATAGAACTGTCAGAATTGTTCCCCATAAAGGCATGATATACCTCCTTTGTTGGATATTACTTTCAGCATCTCCAACAGATACCACACAAATAGTATAACGTAACGCAACAACGTCGTCAACGGCTTTTTAATGATCGCTACACTGGAAGCGGACAAATTGCCTCCCGACGCAATACCTCATAATATCCTGAACATTCCGCAAACACCGCCTCCAATTCCGCTGGAAACGGCTCCGACTTCGGACGATACGGTGCGAACCCGGTACTCCGATGCACATTCTGATACCAATACCGCGCCCACACGCCATCCGCTGGGTTACCGCCTGCCTCCCACGACAACATCGAATCCTCAAACCGCAACCCCAACCGCTCACATAACTGAGCAAGCACACTCGCCGGATCCTCCAACAAGAGCCGCGCATCCAGCACCGGCGGCGATTGTCCCACATCGCGTAACGCTATCAAAAGATCGTGCTGCGTCTTGAACCCCGTATCGGCGAGCGTCGGTGTGCCGATAACCTTTGCGAGGGAAGGGAGCATCTCCCGTGGATCACGGATGAGGAAGACATTGAGGGTCCGCGCAAGGAAACGTAGGTCGATATCGATGAGGTGGTGCGCCATCTGTTTCATGAAAAGCACCGGCTTCTCACACGGACCGAGGATGACCTCGCGGATGACCTGCTCGCTGTCCGTTGACATAGAAGCCATCACCTCCTTTGCACCGGGATGTGTGCTATCGCGTGCCTCGGTGCCGTATTTCGTTTGGAGGTAGTGTGCATAAAGCGGTTCGTCAATGACCTGCGTATCGCTGCGTTGTGCGAAAGCGTACATGAGTGCGGTCGAAACGTTCCGCGGTCCCGACCAGAGACAGATGCGTTTTGTATCCAAGATGTGTCCTCTATATATTAAGGTATATAAGCGAGTTTAAGTATTATAACTCAGGTTGCTACCTAACGAATTATAGACGTTTGAATAAGTTTTCAAACACTTTCCTCACCCCGTAGGGGTGCTATGTCTATAGAAAACGGTGTATGTAAGCGACCGCACTCCGTAGGAGTGCCATTGCTTCCCAGTGAGAATAAATAGGTGGCTCGCGTTAGTATAACCCAAGTCGCTACCTAACGAATTATAGACGTTTGAATAAGTTTTCAAACACCTTCCTCACCCCGTAGGGGTGCTATGTCTATAAAAAGGTCGCCTACTCACGCTGTGACCATAAATCATTCTTCAGGTGGGAAATCTGCAACTGAATCAAAAACGTACTTCACATCATACGCAACCCCAAAATGCTTCAAAAACGCAAGATATTCCTCACGAAACGTTTTTTTCAAATGATGTTTTTCCTGATTTTCAATATATGCGGCAACCTCGGGGATCTGAGAATGCGAATAACTGAACGCACCAAATCCCTCTTGCCACGTAAAGTGTCCCACAGTCCAGCGTTTCTGATTGATGAAACGCGTCGAATTGACTTTAATATCTTTCACCAAACCAGATAGGGTGGCATCTGGTGTCATACCAACCAAGATATGGATGTGATCTGGCATCGAATTGATTTGAATTAATTTCTGTTTCTTATTCGTAATGATGCCAGTGATATATTTATGAAGTTCTGCTTTGTGGCGTTCGGGAATAAGTGCCTGTCTACCTTTTACGGAAAACACGATATGTATATAGAGTTGTGTATAGGTATTCGCCATAAGTTTTTGTGTTCCTCTGGAATTTGCTATGTCTAATGTTAGTTGTCATCTATTTATACACATAGCACCCCTACGGGGTGCGGTTGCTAAAATACAACGTTTTCTATAGACATAACACCCCTACGGGGTGGGGAAAGTAGCAACCCAGGGTATAACGTCAGACACCATCTATTATAGACATAGCACCCCTAATGAAGTTTAATAAAATATTTGGGTAATTCTATGTTCCGTCAGACCCGGTAGGTGCGGTTTGTAACCGCACCGGGCATCGGAAAAAATTACCCGATTAAATTCTTAATCTTCATACGGGGTGCGGTTGCTAAAATACAACCTTCTCTATAGACATAGCACCCCTACGGGGTGGGGACGTGGTAGTGAGGTGTTTTGTGTCTTCTAAAGTGTCCTCTTATTTTCGAGTTTTACTATAATGACCCAAGTCGCTACTAACACGTTTCGCACATTTCACAAACGGTCTTCGTCTCTTTCTTCACCCCGTATGAAGTTTAATAAAATATTTGGGTAATTCTATATTCCCTCAGACCCGGTAGGTGCCGTTTTGCAGCGGACACGCTCAAATGCGACCTGCATTCCAACCGCACCGAGCATCGGTAAAAATTACCCGATTAAATTCTTAATCTCCATTAGAGGTGATATGTCTATAGAATATGTCTATAAATAACCCAAGTTGCTACTAACACGTTTCGCACATTTCACAAACGGTCTTCGTCTCTTTCCCCACCCCGTAGGGGTGTTATGTCTATAGAATATGGTATATTTACGCGATTGCACTCCGTAGGAGTGCTATGTCTATAATAGGTGGCAACTTGCGTTATAAATAGGTCGCAACTTGCGTTATAATATGTAGCATAGGAGGGATTATGGAGCCTACAGAAAGCGACATATTTGATATTTTTGATTTTCCACGCTACCGCCGCTGGCGACGTTTGCGTGCTCTTTTTCGCTGACGCGATTCCGGTTTCTCACGCGCTGTCTCTGTTTCACCAGCGAGGTCCGCAACCACACCTTCCGCCACACGGGGACGTGTGCGTATCCAGAGAATAAATGCGATCCCGCCGACGAATGCAACGATACTCAGAATTTGCGCCGCTGTCATCCATCCCCATACCCGCGGCGTGAGCCGCCAAAACTCGGCGATAAACCGCTCCACACCCAACAGCACAAAACTCGCGCCGAATATCACACCCGGTGTTGCCTCAAGCTTACGCCGTTGGGACCAGAGGATACCGAAAAACGCCCACGACATGAGCGTCTCATATATAGGGGTGGGGTGAACAGGGACATCGGTCGGGACGGTGCCGTTCGGAAACGCCATCGCCCACGGTACATCGGACGGCGGTCCATAGTCGCCGTCGCCAGCGAGGAGACACCCGATTCTGCCGATTCCGTAACCGAGGATGACCGCGGGCCCAACGCAGTCAAGTGTGGGTAGGGATGGGTTCGGAGAGCGGATAACCACAAAAGCAACACTGAGACACCCAGCGATGAAACCACCATACCAGACCAATCCAGCCGTTGAGAAGAGTTCCCGGAAAGTGAAGTGGCCGTCGAGAAGTACAGAATAAATCTTCGCACCGACAACTCCGCCGATAGCCGCAGCCATGACGATGGTTGATGCAAACTCCGGGATAAAGCCCCGCCGCTTCAATTCGGATTGTATAACAAAGACGCAAGTAATAAACGCCGTGGCTAACATCAATCCGAAAGTGTGGATACCGAAGGGCCCGAAATCAACGATTGTCGGATACATCGTGTTCTATTCTCCGAGGTAAGCCTGCCGTACGCGTTCATCGGCTAACAGGTCATCAGACGTGCCTTCAATCGTGATTTCACCGGTTTCCATGACGTAACCTCTATCGGTCACTTGCAGCGCGATTTGCGCGTTCTGTTCGACGAGCAGGATGGTTGTGCCATCGGCGTTAATCTGTTCGATGATCTCAAATATCTGCTTAACAATGAGCGGTGCGAGTCCTAAAGAGGGTTCGTCTAACAAGAGGAGTTTTGGCTTCGACATCAGGGCGCGTCCGATTGCGAGCATCTGTTGTTCGCCGCCGCTGAGGCTGCCGCCGCGCTGTTTCTGACGATCCCGCAGCACCGGAAAGAACTGCAAAATTCTGTCTAAATCGTCCCGGGTGCCTTGCTTATCGCTTCTGGTGTAAGCACCAAGTTCTAAGTTTTCAAGGACGCTCATTTCTGCGAAGATGAGCCGCCCCTCTGGGACCTGTGAGATGCCCAAGGCGACGCGTTCCTCTGCCGCTACCGCTGTGATGTCTTCGCCATCAAAATGGACGCTGCCCTCAACGGGTGTATGAATACCGGATGCCGTCATGAGTGTCGTCGATTTTCCGGCACCATTGGCACCAATCAAGCACACCATCTCGCCCTGGTTAACCGTGATGGAGATCCCTCGGACGGCGCGTATATTCCCGTAGTATGTATGAATGTCTCTGAGTTCAAGCATCTTCCGCTGCTCCTAAATACGCCTCAATAACACGTTCATCGTTCTGCACGTCTGTCGGTAAGCCTTCACTGATCTTTTCACCGTGGTCCAGCACCGTGACCCAATCCGAAATCTGCATCACGAGTTTCACGTCGTGCTCAATGAGGAGTACAGTGACACCCTGCTCGCGTATAGCATAGATGAGGTCAATGAGTTCTTGTGTCTCTTGCGGGTTCATACCGGCGGCGGGTTCGTCAAGGAGGAGAAGTCTCGGTTCGGTCGCTAAGGCTCTCGCGATTTCAACACGTCGCTGATCGCCATAGGAGAGGTTGCCAGCAGTTTGATCGCTGATGTCCTCCAATCCGACGAATTCCAGCATTTCGCGGGCGTGTGCGGTGATTGCGTCTTCCTCACTTTTCTGTCTATGTGTCCGAAAAACAGAGCCGATGAATGTGCTATTCGTGCGCGGGTGCCTGCCGATCTTAACGTTATCAAGGACAGTGAGTTCTGCGAAGAGCCGTATGTTCTGAAAAGTTCTGCTAATGCCGAGTACCGTGACTTCGTCTGGTCGGAATCCAGTGATGGATTTCCCTAAGAAGTCAACGGTGCCGAATGTCGGTTTATCCAGCCCGGTGACACAGTTAAAGAGCGTCGTCTTCCCTGCGCCGTTGGGTCCGATCAAACTGAAAATCTGTCCGGGGTGTACAGCCATTGTCACTTCAGACAATGCAATGACACCACCGTAATGCCTGCTGAGTCCGTTTGTTGAGAGCAGGCGTATAGGGGTGTTCTCCATTTTCGTCTCCTCATCCGATTCTCTGTAGGACTTACGCAATTTTTTGATAACTACCTACGTCCCGCACACCGCTGGCGAGGTTTATAGTGAAGCCCGAAAATATGTAGACAGTTGGTCAGCAAACCAACCGCCCACCGCCGCTGGCGAGGATTGTATCCTCGCCTCCGCACAATGTCCAAGTAATTGTGGGCTTTACTATAAAACCTCGCCAGCAAAGGGTGCTGCGTAAGTCCAGTCTCTGTTTTAAAGTATACCTTTAATTAATAAGCAATGTCAATCTGTTTTTTTAGGACATTTGAGATGACCCTCCTTGTAGAAGCGAGTGTTTTTGCGGATTTCCTCCACGCTCGCGACACTCCACTTGACATTGATAAAGTAGTATGCTATAATATCCCAAAAGGAGATATTCGGAGTATATATTAAGGTATAAAGCGTAAATAGATGTAAAGATCACCCAGCTAAAGCCTGGGTGCTTTGACATAGCGTAACCACACGTTCCCTGCCAAAGATTAAGTTCTTTACTACAGACTTTGCGAATGCCACACGCGCATTCGCTATATCGTAGTGCCTGTGGTGGTTCGCAAAGGTGTTTAGGATGCTCCCCAAGTCCTCTGTAAAACGCTGACACTGCGATCTGGATGGGGCAATACAAACTCTACGGAGAATTACAAACGATGTTTGTTCCTGTTGTTGATAAGCACCAAAATCCACTTATGCCTACCAAACCTTCACGGGCAAGAAAGTGGATACAAGATAAGAAGGCAACACCCTTTTGGAATCAGGGCGTATTCTGTGTGCGTCTCAACGTAGACCCTTCAGACAGATATTTCCAAGAGATTGCTGTTGGTATAGACCCTGGCAGTAAGAAGGAAGGCTTTACCGTCAAAAGCGAGGCACACACCTATTTCAACGTCCAAGCGGACGCTCACAACAAGGTTGGCAAGAAAATAGAAAAGCGTCGCATATTGCGGAGAGGTAGACGCTCTCGGAAATGTCCGAATCGGAAACAGAAAAAGCACAATCTTTCTAATCGTAATCGTATCCCTGCTGGCACGCGTGCGAGGTGGGATTGGAAACTTCGTATCCTTGACTGGCTATCCATACTGTATCCTATCACACACGTCTGTGTAGAGGATATTAAGGCACGGACAAAGCAATATCAGAAAAAGTGGAATCAATCCTTTAGTCCTTTGGAAGTCGGTAAGCAGTGGTTCTATACCGAAATACAAAAGCGTTGGAAACTGTTGACTGTACAAGGTTTTGAAACCAAAGAGATACGCGATCGCCTTGGGCTAAAGAAATCATCAAAGAAGTTAACTGAAACCTTTGATGCCCATTGCGTTGATAGTTGGTGCTTGGCGTATCACACCGTCGGGGGTTCAGAGATACCCGACACTACGAATATATTCTGTATAGCACCGATACCGATACGCAGGCGTGAACTCCATAGACAGAACCCACAGAAAGGTGGCAAGCGTCCGCGGTATGGTGGCACTGTGTTAGGGAACGGTTTGGTCAAAAATACTTTGGTCCGACATATCAAATACGGACTCACGCGTCTGTCAGGTGTTAATGCAAAAGGCTTCTTTTCTCTCTACGATATGCACGGGAAACGATTGACTACAGGCGCGAAACGCACAGATTTTCAAGTGCTGACACGCCTTAACTTTGGCTACAGAACCCTGGTCTAATACATGAGGGCGGATTTTCCTTCCCCGCCTAAAGGCAAGGAGTTTCCAATCCGTAAACTTTGATGACAGATCCAAAAAAGAAGACACCTCTTGAGTATTGGCTGGCGCTCGCCTCGGTTGAAGGTCTCGGTAGCGTCCGGATCAGACGGTTGATCGCACGCTTCGGCAGCGCACAGGCAATTTTTGAAGCGGAACTCCCTGAAATCGCACGACTGCCGTCCTTCAACCCAGTGCTCGCGTCGCGGATACTTACGGTATCCGGCAACTTTCCGACATTCCGTGAGAGACTTGACACACTCGAAAACCAGAACGTGAGGGTGATGTGTCTTGAAGATCCAGCCTACCCACCGCAACTGAAAAACCTTCCTGATGCCCCCGGCATCCTTTGCAGCACCGGCGCGTTGACCGAAATCAATGATCAATGCGTTTCAATTGTCGGGAGCCAAAATCCGAGCATGGAAGGGATGGAGTTGACACTCTCGCTCGCAACGCAGCTTGTGCTCGCCGGATTTACCGTCGTTAGTGGGCTTGCCTCCGGCATTGATACGTATGCACACTCCGGCGCGCTCGCCGGTATGGGCAAAACGATTGGGGTCATCGCCACAGATATTTCCGCCGTCTATCCGAGACGAAACAACCCTCTCGCTATGGAAATCTGTGAGCACGGGTGTCTATTTTCGGAGCATCCCTTCCCGACAGCACCATCGCCCGCGAATCTCGTACAGAGAAATCGTATTATTAGTGGGCTTTCTATAGCAACGATTGTGATTGAGACTCGAAAAACGGGTGGTGCAATGCATACGGCACGGTATGCCCAGCGTCAGGACAGATCCGTCCTCACCTGTCGATGGGACACGCAGCACCCGCAGCGCGACGGTCCCCAAGAGTTGATAAAGACTGGCGCGCTTCCCTTCGCACCAACAGAAATCGAAAAAGTCATTGATATACTGACGCATCCAGAACGCCTTGAAACTTATGCAAGTAGTGCAGCAAGCGAGCAGATAGGATTGTTTGAAAATTAGCAAATGGCTGTCGGCTGTCGACTATCAGCCTTCAGTATTCAGTAGTCAGCATACTAACAGCCCACTGCCGACAGCCGACGGCTGATAGCCGATAGCCATTAAAAACAATTGCTTTTTTTAGGGGTTTATGGTATACTATATAATGTCCTTAAACTTGATCGTACGAGTACGTATCATGATTTTTTACTTGACACCGTTTAAATTTATGGTAAATTTACGGTAAAATGAAGTTTTCTCTTGACAAAAGAGACTAACTTTTGTATAATTTTGGGAAAATCCGTAATTTACCTTTACAAAGTTTGCAATTTTTGCTAAACTTTGAGGTACTCGTTTAGATATTGACTTTCGGGCGAGGGGTGCAACAATCCAATGGTGTGTTATTCTGATAACTTCCCTCGCGAAATTCTGTTCTCAACGTGTCGGTTTGTTCTTCACGCGCTGCGGAGAGAACAACAAACGAAATAGCCCTATGTTACTTGACTTAACGAGAATATGATCGTAGGTTTTCAAGGACGCTGTTGAATTGTACAAGCAACGGCGTAACTGAACCGACTTTCCCTCGGTGCTTTCGCGAGCATCTACGGGAAAGGACCGAAAGTTTTAGAACCCCCTATTCAAGGGGTGTATTTTGATAAACTTTACAATTTAAGGAGTTAACTCTAATGACGAAATTGTTTAGAACCTTCGCTTTTTTACTGGCAGGCTTGTTTGCCCTCTCGCTGATGGTCGGTTGTGGCGGCGATGAAGAAAATGGCGATGAACCTGCAGATGCCGCTTTCACAAGCGCGACGCCAGCTGGCGGAGAAATTGCAGCAAACGCCACTATCACGCTGAACTTTGATAACGACCCGGGCGACGTAACGGTGAGTCCGGCTGGTGTTGTCTCAGGTGCTGGGAAGTCCCGTACAGTTGCGGGTCCATTTACCCCCGGTGCCCTCACCCTCAACGTTAGCTGGACAAACGGCGGTGGAAGCACGAGCCTCACCTATACGGTCACCGCACCGGATACCGAAGCACCGACAGTCACCGGCGGAACCGTCAAAGATGGTGACAAGGATGTCGATCCTGAACCCATTAACACCGATGGCATCGAGATTACCTTTAGCGAAGATGTTACCGGTAACATTGCCCTACAGACTGAAGGTGGCGATGATGTCGGTTGGCTTGGAAACGTCGAAGGTAACACAGGAACGCTTGAATCTGTCGCAGGCAAAGAGATCGGTAACGAGACGACCTATGTTATCGCAGGCACAGTCAGAGACGCTGCCGGTAACGAGACTAAGGTCAGCGTAACCTTTGTAACCAAGGGTAAAGAGTAAAGTCGAGGCTATTTCGATAACAAGGGCGACGTATTTTTAATACGTTGCCCTTTTTTACTGGCTGATGACCAAATTTTTCTTTACACAATTTTTGGAATAATGTTATAATAAATTTCCGACCCCTGCAAAACTAATAACCAAAATTTTTTGAACAGTTTTTGAAAAGGCGTTGTCTAATCGATTAATCAGTTAGAAACCTCAAGGAGATAAAGTTCGGTGGAAAGAACTGAAGCATTGCTCATTGCCGATCTCTGTGAAGGCGACGAGACAGCATTGGCACCCTTGGTAGAAAAATATAAACGGATGGTTTACCGTCTCGCTATGCAGATTACCAAAAACCACACCGATGCTGATGATGTCATGCAGGAGACCTTTATTAAGGTATACCGCTCGATTCGGACGTTCCGAAAGGATGCGGCTTTTGAAACGTGGCTCTATCGAATAGCAGTCAACGAAGCACTGAACTTTGTCAAACGTAGGGAGCGGCGGCGGGAATCCGCACTTGAAGCAACGGCAGAAGGCGAATATGAAGTTGCCACAAGACACCAAGCACAGATCGCCAGTGACCCACATGTTCACGCCGAAAAAGCCGAACTTCGACACCACGTCACAAAGGCAGTTAACAGTCTCTCACTCAAGCATCGAACAGTGGTTATCCTCCATGAATTTGAAGGCTTAACGCACGCAGAGATCGCTTCAATTCTTAACTGCTCCGAGGGCACAGTCCGCTCGCGTTTGCACTATGCGCGTAAAAAACTCCGAACTTTGCTCAAACCTTACGTTGAGGCAAGTAATATTTAGGCAGATTCTGACTGAAACAAGGCTTACGCAGCGTCCTTTGCTGGCGAGGTTTTAAACCTCGCCAGCGGCCAGCGGGCGTAAGTCCTATGAAAGATAAATTTCAACGACTGAAATCGGTTGATTCTCATAGTTGTAGGTGCGTGAAAGCACGCGATATCGCGGAGAATAATAATGAGATCGAAGTGTGAGAAAATAGAACGCCTTTTATCCGACTATATAGATGGAACGCTTTCCGAACGGCAGACAGCCGATGTTGCTTTGCATCTGCGTTCCTGTCGATCTTGTAAACAGGAAATCGTTAACCTCAAAAAGACGAACCACCTCCTCGAAAACTTTTACGTTGAACCGGAAGCCTCCGATGCTTATTATGCCCGGTTTACAATACAACTCCAACAACGCATTGAACAGAGCGCGCCAACCGCACTCCATCAACGGTTTCACGCAGCCTTAACTCGTCTTGGATGGCACCTGCTGACCCAGGTACATCGACGCATTGATCGGTCCCAACTCAGCGGACTTCTATCCATCAGACGACATGCTTTCTCGTATTATGTTCTCGCGCTGACAATGACAATGTTGGTTGCTGCACCGCTCCTACTACACCAGATTTCACCACACGATAATGGAGAGCATCTGCTTGGACGTTTGTATACAGCAGCGAAAACCCGAATTCTCTCTGCCGACTCACCTGTCTCGGTTCAGCCGACTGCAACGCTCGCTATCAAACAGGATAATACCGTCGCGCAATCGATGGGTATTCGGCGAAATGTCAGTAGTGAACGCACAACAGAGACTCCAGCTGTTGATTCAGGTTCCGACGTTTGGGAATTCACTAATGAACCGATAATAGACGGATATATTTTCACGACACTCCGCAAGAATGATTCTGAAGCAGTACCGAGTGTCGCGTTAGACATTGATTCGGAATTGCTTGCTTATGCCGAACTTCCGGCGCAGGAAGCGTTCACCAGCCGCGATGTGTTAACCGAAAACAGGTATGCCTTGCTCCTGTTGCAAGGTATTGAGGCTGGACAACACGGACTTCAACAGTATGAACGAAAGTGGAACGAGTTTAAAGGCTTCTCAGAAAAATTGTTGGACGTGCCATTGGAAACATTGTCGGTTCCAGAAGTCTACGATTCAAGAGAATTATAGATAAGTATGAGAATATAAAGTTGATAATTAAAGATTTATCGAAAAGTGTTTGAAGTTAACTTAAGTATTTAAATCCCGTGGGCGTGCTTCTCAGCGCGCGACATAAACAAGGAGAATACGAATGAACCCAAGGATTTTGGGCATTATTGGTGGCCTCGCCTTATTAGTTGCCCTCCTTTCACCTTTTATGATGGGTAGTTCCAAAAAGGTGGAGCAACTCTTCCAATCCGCTGAAGATTTATATGGACAGGCGGATTATGAGGGCGCGATTGACAAGTATGCTGAGGCACTCGAAGAAGCAACAAAGCGCGGTGTGAAAACTGAAGTTATTGACAAGGATTTCACGACCCTCGCCAACTTTAGGATCGCAGTGAGTTACTCACGTCTCGCTGATCAATCAGGCGATGTCAATCACTACGATACTGCGCTTGAGTACATTGAAAAGGTTGCACCGACAGCAACTATCCCGAAACACCAAGAGGGGTTGACCTATCTCTGGGGACACATCCTCTATCGGACAGAGCAGTTTGAATTGGCTGAGCCAAAATTCATGCAGCTCATTGAGAACTTCCCGAACAGTCTCTCCGTTGAAAACGCTTGGTATGCTATCGGGCAGCTGAACTATAAACTACAAAACTATGAAGAATCCCGACAGGGATTCAAAGCTGTTCTTGATGGTTTCCCAAACTCTGATTTTAAGGATGATGCACAGCACTTGATCGCGCAGTCCTTCCTTAATGAATCCAACTATGAGCAGGCGTATCAGGAATTCGATAAGATCGCGACAGAGGAGTTCAAAAACTATCCCGATCTGCAAGCCGAAGCGATGTATAAAGCCGCTTATAGCTTGAACCAACTCGGTAGGGACGATGAAGCGATCGGTCGGTATACCAACTTCATCACGCAGTTCCCTGAAAGTCAATACGTCACGGCGGCATACTTCGACCAAGGCGCGATTTACGCTCGGCAGAAGGACTATGACAACGCACGTGTTAACTATGAGTTGGCACTCCAAAACACCGCTGACCGCACCCTACAAGCAGAAATCCAGTCTGCTATCGGGAGTACTTACTTCGACCAAGGCGACTATGAAAACGCCATTGTCTCCTATAACAGCCTCCTTGAAGAATATCCAGAGAGCGACTTTATCGCTTTAGCGAAAGTTGGTATTTCTGATAGTCACTTCAAATTAGAGAATTGGAGTGAAGCGGCTGTCGCTTATGAACGTGTTATTAATGAACACGAAGAAGAAACCGATTACATTCCTTATTGCTCCTATCAGATCGGTGAAGCATACTATCAACTCGGTAGCAACCAGACAAAGGCTGGAGAAACCGAATCCGGAATGGCAACGCTCGAACTCGCACTGCAGTGGTATCAGAAAACTATTGACAACTACCCGCAGGATCCTGTTGCCCCCCATGCACTCTATGGAGCGATTTGGGCACTCAACGATCTCGGACGGAAGGAAGAGTTGGAGGCAGTCGCACACGAGTTTATCGAGAAAAACAAAAACGATAATGAATTCGACATTCTCGCCGCAGAGGTGCAGCTCCGCTTCGCTGACATCAAACGAACTGAATTCAAGCAGTACCTTGAAGCCGCTGAAGAATATGCGAAGTTGTGGGATTACCGCCCGCTACCAAAATTCCATCTCGTCAAGTTGATGGGTAAATTCTTTGAGGGTCGTTCCTACTACGAAGCCGCCAAACCTGAAGGCTATCAGGAAGGTGATGCAGGCGAAAACTTCAACCAAGCTTACCTTGATAAGTCCGTTTCTGCATATCGGGAAGCTATCGCCATGTTTAATGATGATGCCTTCCTCCCCGGTGTCGCTGAGGAACGTTACGATGACTTCGGTGAACGTGTCGCTCAGGTAGAAGCGTGTGTCATGAACGAAGCACTCTCTCATGAAATGCTCGGTGACTGGGGTGAAGCCCGCGACCGTTATGCCTCTATCCCTGAGACGAGTGAATACTATGAACGCGCACTCCTTCTCGTCGCCAATAGCCATGTCAAGGAAGGCGATAAAGAAGGTGCGATTAACTACTACAATAGCATTTTAGACAAACTCGCTGATCCGAATAACCGTTCGTTGGCAGAACTCAAACTCGCTGACATGCTCCGCGCTGAAGAACGGTTTGAAGAGGCAGCTGTCCAGTATCAAGCCGTGGTTGATGGCAACCCAGTAGGTGAATACGCAGATGATGCACTTTACCTTGTCGGACTCTGTTACTATCAAGTAGCTTCTGAGAATCCGGCACTCTTGGAGTCCGCCGAGACTGCGTTCAAACGCGTGATTACGGACTATGCCGATAGTCCCAACGCTATTGAAGCGTATTACGGTTTGGCTCTCGCCTATCGCGATGCCGCCCAAAAACAGGATGATACGGAAAAATGGCCCCTCATTCTTCAACTCGTCGACGAGGCGCACGAAAAATACGCCGCCAGTGACAACGAAGCTGTTCTCAAGGCACTCGGCCAGATCGAATTGATCAAGGCTACCGCCATTGAAAACACCAGCGAAGATGTCGATGTTGATGCGCTCGTGGCTTCACTCAAGCGGATTGTTGATAACGCAGGTGCGCAGGTAGAAGCACGGAGCCGCTCACAGTTGAAGATCGGTCACACCTACTATAGTGCTAAACGCTATGACGAAGCACTTGCGGAGTATCTCCTCTTCGTGCAAACTTTCCCGAATAACGAACTTGCACCGAATGCACAGTATCAAGCAGCAGTTTGCCATTATCAAATCGCACAAGCTGCGACAGATGCAGGCAGCAAGCAGTTGAGCCTCCAGAATGCTGTTGCTGCGGCGGAAAAAGTGGAAACGCTAACCGACGATGCGAACAACCGAATCAGTGCTAACTACACTGCCGGTTTAGCGTTGCTCGGGTTGGACGACAACAAAGGTGCAGCAGACGCATTCAAGAAAGTTACGGCGTTAGAAGGACAGACCGAAGATGAAGCGCGGAAGACGCTTATCTTCCAAGCGCACTCACGTCTCGCTGAACTCAACGCGACTCTCGGTGACTACGCCGGAGCGGTGCAAGAGTATCAGTATATTATTGAAAACACCGATGACGCGGACATGAAGGGACGTTCCTACTTCGCGATGGCTTTTGCCCAAGAGGAACAACTGAAAGTCTATCAGGACGCGTTGATGAGTTACCAGAACGCCATTGAGTTGGTAGAGGATGCGCTCGTCAAAGCACAATCCTACTATCGGATGGGCTTGATTTATCAAGACCAGCTGCAACAACCGAGCAAAGCACTGGAAGTCTTCCAAACCTTAATCGGAGAACACAGTGGCTCAGAAAACGCAAGTGTTGCCTCGATGGTAGCGGACGCGGGCATTCGCCGTTCAACCCTTTACGTTGAATTAGGGCGCTTGGATGAAGCGATCGCTGAAGCGGTTGAAGCACTCGATCGGACCAAAGGCAGTGCGAAAGCGACTGTGGCAGAAAAAGCCGCTGCGCAATATAACCTCGGTTTCCTCTATTCCGACAAGGCACGTTCCCTCTTCTCTACAGAGGCGGGTACGGATCTGCAGCCTTACATCGATGCAAGTCGGAATGCTGCAGGGACATTCTTTGAAGTTACCTCAATCGCGGCACCCGTAGAAAAAGCGGACAAACAGACGGTCATTCCGTATGTTCAGAATTCGCTGTTCCAAGCCGGTCAGATTTACTACTCTGTCGGGATTGGCGTGAAACTCCCGCAAGACCTTACGAGTGCCCTAACACCGCTCACGACTTTCGTGAGTTACGCCGATAAGGGACTCTTCCCAAAATCGGATGGGCTTCGTAAAAACACGGAGACCGCGCTGAATTACCTCGCTGCTGCGAACTTTGAACTCGGTCGTATGCAGGTGGGTATGGACGGTGAGATGTCTGAAAAAGCGGTGAGTTACTTCATTGGTGCTGGAGATGTCTTCCGAGATATGGTGAGTCGCTACCCGAATGCGAACGATGCCGCTTTCTGGCAATACCATGTTGGGGAATCCTACTACGCCGCACAACAATTTGAGAAAGCCATCGAAGAGTACGAAAAGGTCCGTTCTGTGAACAAAACGCACAAGAGCGCGGCTGAATCTTTGTACGCTATCTCTACGTGTGCGCAGCTTCTCAGTGAAGCCGCCGAAAAATCAGGCGATGAAGAAGGGAAACAACGCTGGTATGATCGGCTCTTTGAGGCGAACGAGGTACTCGCCGCTGAATATCCGAACAGTCAGTACACCGCCGATGCACTCATCAATATCGGCAACAAGTACTACAACGCTGGCTCCGAACAAGGTCTGGAGCAAGCCGAACGGATTCGTCTCTATCAGATGGCGATAGAGAACTATCAGACGGCGATCAATACGCCTGGTATCGGCAACGACTCAAAATCGACAGCAATGGGCTATCTCAACGACACCGCCAGTGCACTTGCCTTCTACGAGTATGAGCAGGCAACTGATATGCTAAATGAAGCTAAACTCGCGAAAGGTGAAGAGCAAAAAACGTCAATCGAAGGTAGTATTAGTGAGTACCAGAAGATCATTGACGCGTATCCGACAACTAAATATGCGGACCTTGGTCTCGTACAGATTGGCGAAGCATATATGGTGTTAGCCGATGGCGATGATGCGTACTTCAAC
>JAPPBX010000022.1 GCA_026702755.1 Candidatus Poribacteria bacterium
GCATCCAATTCATGAAGCGTTGTGACAACTGGGAGTCGTCCAATTAACTCCGGTATAAAACCGTATTTAATGAGATCTTTCGGCGTTGCCTGAGCAAAGATTTCATGAATCCGTGTCTCGCTCTTGGGTTGGATAGGCGAACCGAAGCCAATACTTTGCTTGCCGAGTCTATCCTTAATCACATTTTCTAACCCGATAAAGGTCCCGCCACAGATGAATAATACCCGCTTGGTATTAACCTCAATCATCTCTTGGTGTGGGTGCTTCCTACCACCGCGTGGTGGGACATTCGCTGTTGTGCCTTCAAGAATCTTAAGCAGTGCTTGCTGAACGCCTTCACCGGAGACATCACGCGTAATTGATGGATTTTCGGATTTTCGCGTAATCTTATCAATCTCATCAATATAAATGATACCTGTTTCAGCACGCGCTACATCACCATCTGCAGCTTGGACGAGTTTCAAGATGATATTTTCGACATCCTCACCGACATATCCAGCTTCCGTCAGCGTTGTTGCATCGGTGATAGCGAATGGCACATCCAAAACTTTAGCAAGCGTTTGGGCAAGGAGCGTTTTCCCCGTGCCTGTTGGACCGATGAGCAAAATATTGCTCTTGTCCAATTCAACGTCCTGGGTTGTGCTGCTGCTGTGGTGTAATCGCTTGTAGTGTGTGTAAACTGCAACAGCTAATGTTTTCTTAGCATCTTCCTGACCTATTACATATTCATCAAGTTTCGCTTTAATTTCTTCAGGTGAGGGGGGTACTCCAAGTGTGCCTTGTTCATTTTTTGTTTGCGAGCGTGCTGTACCTGCGGTATCAGTTTCCGTTTTCTCACGCGAACTGCCGCGTGTTTGTGAAGATTGGCCTTGAGAACCGCCAGATTCCTGCTGTTCGCGTCTCTCTCCGCTTTTAAAGTCCTCCATAGCAAAATCAATGCTACCATCCGGTCTGCGAGCGAGAACGTCATTACAAACATCAATACACTCGGAAAGACATTTTTCGCAGATATTCGCCTCAACTCCATTAAAGAGTCTTTCGACTTGCGTATTATCGCGCCTACAAAATGCACATGAAGCATTATCCACCGTGGATGCTGATAGACGAACAATACATTCAACACAAATATTTGCTTCTCTACCTTGAAGGAGTCGTAGACGGATCTGTGTACTGTCCTGGAGACAAAAAGAACAAGACACTTCACGATGGGCGGATTGTGACATTAGAGATTTTCCTTTTTTAGTGGCTATCAGCCGTCATGGGATTAGCTGTCAGCCGTCAAAGCGGTTTTTCTACGAAAAACCTTTCAGTTGTCAGATAAGAGGGTGTTTGGTGAACCCAACGTCTCTTTACTGATTGCTGACTGCTGATGGCTATTGCTTCTCTGTGGCACGTTGCGAGACAACATGGTCAACGAGACCGTATTCAAGTGCTTGCTCGGCGGTCATGTAAAAATCGCGGTCGGCATCGATAGCGATCTTTTTGACATCTTGGCTGGTATGCTCGGCTAAAATAGCATAAAGCCGATCTCGCTCCTGTAAAATTTCTTGGGCATGAATGCTAATATCGGAGGCTTGACCACCGATACCACTTGCCATCGGCTGGTGAATCAATGCTTTCGCATGCGGTAACGCGTAGCGTTTGCCGGGTGCCCCCGCAGCGAGTAAGATAGCTCCCATACTATACGCTCTACCCAAACACCATGTCTGGACATCTGCCTTGATATACTGCATCGTATCGTAAATCGCTAAACCTGCGGAAACCGAACCGCCGGGTGTGTTAATATAGAGCACAATATCTGCATCAGGGTCCTTACCCTCAAGAAAAAGCATCTGTGCTGTTACGATGTTTGCAATAACGTCATCATCAATCGGCGTGCCGATCATGATAATTCTATCTTCCAGCAGGCGAGAATAAATATCATACGACCGTTCGCCCCGGCTAGTTTGTTCAACGACGATAGGTACAAGATTCATATTTTTTCATAGCCATCAGCCATCGAAAACCGTCAGCAGTCGGTAAAGAGAAGACGGAAGCCTCTCCCTCTTTGCTGATAGCCGATAGCCATATTCTTCAGGCAATTATGAGTGACTGTTTAGCAGATGCTCGGTGAATCAGGAACTGATAAATTTTTTCGTGTTGTAGCCGCCCTCGGAAATCCTCCAACCGGTTGCTTGATTTCAGCAGGGTGGCATATTTTTGAGCGTCGCGGTTCTGTTGTTCGGCGGCACGTCGAATTTCATATTCCAATTCATCGTCGGACACGGAAATCCCTTCCTGTTCGGCAATTATCTCGAAAATCCATGACTGTTTTGTTTGTTGAATGACATCCCGACGTAAATCCTCCGGTAGCGTATCCATGTCAATTCCAGCTTCTTCAGCACTTCTACGCTCGGTCGCGAGTTGCTGTTGCACGTTTTGAAGCGTCTGCTCGACATATTGATCGACTAAGGGTTCTGGAATCGCAATCTCGGTCTTTTCGATGAGTTGCTCCAACAACTCTGCCTTCTGTTTATCAACGTGTATACTTGTCGCCTCTTCAACGAGGTTGTTCCATATCATTCCATAAAGTTGAGAATAATTTTCGTAACCGAGGTCCTTCGCAAACTCATCATCCAAGGGAGGAAGATGCTTTTCCGTGATAGCGTGCAGTGTTATTTTATATGCCGCAGACTTACCGGCGAACTCTTTGACACTGTGTTCTTGAGGAAATTCAATATCTACAGTTTTTGTCTCCCCGATTTGCATGCCAAGTAACGCCCGTTCAAGCTCTTCGTGTAAAGTGCCAACGCCGAGTTCTACATCAACATCTTGTCGCGACTCGGTGTCGATTAGTTTACCATCAAGTGAGCATTCCCAGTCTACACGGACACAGTCTTTTTCCTGTACCGAACGTTCAACCTCAAGCGGTTCATAAGTGGCGGATTGTGCCTGCAATTGTGTAATATAGACATCAACATCTTCGCGCGGTACATCAACAGGATTTTTATCGGTCTCAAGTTCTTCATAACCCGGGAGGCTGATATTGGGGCGAATGTCTACGGTGGCTGAGAATGTGAGAGATTCGTTTTCCTTGACTTGCAATTCGTCAAGTGGCGGGGTAAAAGTAGGCTGTGCCAGTGGGTTTAAATTTTCGTTATAGATTGCGTCTTCGTAAGCATGAATAACCAGATAGCGGATGGCTTCGCTACTGACATACTCAGGAAATCTTGATTTGAGAATCGTTATAGGAACGCGTCCCTTCCGAAAACCGGGGATGGAGACTTGGGTACGCAATGACTCATAAGTTTCTTCTAATGCTGCATTAACGTCTTCAATAGGAACCTCTATGTCCAGACGGACTCGCGTGGTGTCTAACCTCTCAATTTGAACTTTCAAGTTTTTTTGTCCTCACGCTAAGCATTCAAAACCCGAATACTTTCAAAATTAGAATTAACTTTATATCCGTCGTTCTTCCAGAACGCTAAAGTAAAGCACTTTAGAAATCCGCCCTGTGCCCCCGGTCCGGTAGGTACGGTTTGTAACCGCACCGGGACTGCAAAGGAGTGTACCAGATTTTTATGGTATTGGAACTGCCCAATCCTGTCCCTAATTTACTGAAGAGATAAAAACCCGCCACCCTCAAATACGACGATGGGCGAGGAGGGACTTGAACCCTCACGAGGCGTAACCCCAATAGATCCTAAGT